>NZ_JBQKUH010000012.1:0-82278 GCF_054968485.1 Leisingera sp. G5_S3_59_S7 | reverse complement strand
TGACGGGCGGGAGCGCTTCGTTGCGCGCCCCCATCCCGGGAGCTGCGGGAGCGGGCGGCGCCCCGGAGAGGGTCCGCCCGGCGTCCGTTACTTGCGGGACAGGGCGTCCAAGACACGGGCCCAGGAACGGATGCCCTTGTGGAAGCTCTTCAGGTCGTACTTCTCGTTCGGCGAATGGATGGCGTCGTCGTCATTGGCATAGCCGATCAGCATCGCGTCCATGTCCAGGATCGACTTGAAGTAGCCGGCAATCGGGATTGAGCCGCCCATGCCGCAGAATACCGCCTCGCGCTGCCACTCGTCCGAAAGCGCGCCGCGGGCGGCCTCGAATTCGGGGCGGGAGATGTTCATAACCGAGGCGGGCGAGCCTTCCAGGTCGTTGTCCCAGCGCACCGAGGCATCCACCGGCAGGCGGTCCTCGACGTGCTTGCGGATCCTGCTGCGCAGCGCGTCCGGGTCCATGTCGCCGACCAGGCGGCAGGTGATCTTGCAGTGCGCCTCCGAGGGGATCACGGTCTTGGAGCCGGCGCCGTTGTAGCCGCCCCAGAGGCCGTTCACCTCCAGCGTCGGGCGGGCCCATTGCTGTTCCAGGGTGGAATAGGCTTTTTCGCCGTGCGGGCGGGTGTAGCCGACCGAGTTCAGATACTCGGCCTCGTCAAAGCCGCAGTTCTGCCACTGGCGCAGCTGGTCTTCGGGCACCTCGTGCACGCCTTCATAGAAACCTTCGACCGCGACGCGCCCGGTGTCATTGTCATAGAAGGAGGCGACGACTTCCGACAGCACCCGCAGCGGGTTCAGGCCGGGGCCGCCGTAGTGGCCGGAGTGCAGGTCGATGCGCGGGCCGATCACGGTGAACTCATCCTTGAGCATGCCGCGCAGCTGCGAGGAGATCGACGGCACCCCGCGCGACACCATCGAAGTGTCGCAGATCAGCGCGATGTCGGCTTTCAGCTCTTCGGCGTTGGCCTCCATGAAGGGGATCAGCGAGGGTGAGCCGGATTCCTCTTCGCCCTCGAAGAAGAAGGTGATGCGGCAGGGCAGGGAGCCGTTCACGTCCTTCCAGGCGCGGCAGGCCTCGACAAAGGTCATCAGCTGGCCCTTGTCATCCGACGCCCCGCGGCCGCGGATCACGGTGCCGTTCGGGGTGTCTTCCAGCTGCGGTTCAAACGGCGGCGTGTTCCACAGCTCCAGCGGATCGACCGGCTGCACATCATAATGGCCGTAAAACAGCACATGCGGGACATCGGTGTTGTCCTCGCCCACGTGGCCCACCACCATCGGATGGCCCGGGGTTGCGCGTTTCTCTGCCTTGACCCCGATAGAGTTCAGATCCGCGACCAGCCAGTCTGCTGCCTGATCGCACTCCGCCTTATAGGCCGGATCGGTGGAAATCGACTGGATCCGCAACAGCTCCATCAGCCGCTCTGTTGCGGCGTCCAGCTCTGCGTCGATCCGGTCCAGAACATCATTCAATGCCATTGTGCTCTCCTGTAATTCGGGGAGGCCCGGGGAAAGGCCGATTTGCCGCGGACCCTAGCAGTGCCCCGGGAGAGGGGCCAGAGGGGGCAGCGCAGGAATTCTGCGGTCTGGTCGCGGCCGCAGGTTTCCGATCCGGTGCAGCCGGGCGCGGAATCGGCGGCGCCTGCGACGCAAACGGCCACAGCTTGGCCGCTGCTGTCCTTGCCCGGCCTTTGATTAAGTTCTATTTGACCTGCATCAATGTTGCGCACCCTTGCCGGGGCGTATGCAGTTGATCAGAAGGGACGCCTGCGGTAACCATTCCTGAACGTGAATGTGGTCATACTGCCAGACGGCCGAGCCCTTTACACAGCCCGCGTGCTTTTGAGGAGCACAATTAGCTATGGAGATGCCGGTGGACTATACCGCGAAACTGGACGCTGCAATTGCCAGCCTGCACCAAGAGGGACGCTACCGGACCTTCATCGACATTGAGCGCAAGAAGGGCCATTTCCCGCATGCGGTCTGGACCCGCCCGGACGGCAGCCAGCAGGACATCACCGTCTGGTGCGGCAATGACTACCTTGGCATGGGCCAGAACCCGGTTGTGCTGCAGGCGATGCATGATGCCATCGATTCTACCGGCGCAGGCTCCGGCGGCACCCGCAACATCTCCGGCACCACGGTTTATCACAAGCAGCTGGAGGCCGAACTGGCCGACCTGCACGGCAAGGAAGCGGCGCTGCTGTTCACCTCTGCCTATATCGCCAACGATGCAACGCTGAGCACGCTGCCCAAGCTGTTCCCGGGGCTGATCATCTATTCCGACGCGCTGAACCATGCCTCGATGATCGAAGGCGTGCGCCGCAACGGCGGCGCCAAGCGTATCTTCCGCCACAATGACGTCGCCCATCTGCGCGAGCTGCTGGAGGCTGATGACCCTAGCGCGCCCAAGCTGATTGCCTTTGAATCGGTTTATTCGATGGACGGCGACTTTGGCCCGATTGCGGAAATCTGCGACCTCGCCGAGGAATTCGGCGCGCTCACCTATATCGACGAGGTGCACGCGGTCGGCATGTATGGCCCCCGCGGCGGCGGTGTGACCGAGCGTGATCAGCTGGCCCACCGGATCGACATCATCAACGGCACCCTCGCCAAGGCATACGGCGTGATGGGCGGCTATATCGCGGCGTCGGCCAAGATGTGCGACGCTATCCGCTCCTATGCGCCGGGCTTCATTTTCACCACCTCGCTGGCGCCTGCGGTGGCGGCAGGGGCGGCGGCCTCGGTTGCCTATCTGAAGGGCGCGCAGGACTTGCGCGACAAGCATCAGGACCAGGCCAAGGTGCTGAAACTGCGCCTCAAGGGGCTGGGCCTGCCGATCATCGACCACGGCAGCCACATCGTTCCGGTGATTGTCGGCAATCCGGTCCACACCAAGGTGCTGTCTGACCACCTGCTGGAGGACTACGGCATCTACGTGCAGCCGATCAACTTCCCCACCGTGCCGCGCGGCACCGAGCGGCTGCGCTTCACGCCGTCGCCCGTGCACGGTCCCAAGGAGATCGACGCGCTGGTCAAGGCAATGGACTCATTGTGGTCGCATTGTGCGCTGAATCGTGCCGAACTTGCCGGTTAACATACTGATCAGTGTAAATTAACACTGAGTGTGTTACGCTGCTGTCAACCAATGAGCGGATCTGAGTCGCGACTGTGATTCTTTCACCACTCTGAAACGAGGCGGCAGGCATTTATGGGACGGCAGGCATGATCGGGCGCTTCACCCAGCGCAAGCAGGAAGAGCATGGCGAAACAGCAGAGCCCAAGGGTTTTGATGATTTCGAGTTGAAGCTTGGCGACGTGATGCGCGGCGAACGGGCGACAATGGGCAAATCGCTGCTGGACGTCCAGCGCGAATTGCGGATCAAGGCCTCTTACATCGCTGCCATCGAAAATTCCGACCCTTCTGCGTTCGACACCCCCGGCTTCATCGCCGGATATGTCCGCTCCTACGCGCGCTACCTCAACATGGATGCCGAGCAGGCGTTCCAGGATTTCTGCCAGGAAAGCGGTTTTTCCGTGGCCCACGGCATGTCCGCCGAGGCGTCCAGCCGCACCAAGGCGGGCGCGGCGCCAGCCGCCAAGTCCACAGGCCTGGGCGGCGATGCCTTTGCCTCGCCGAACACGCCGTTCATTCCCGCCCCCAGCAGTTTCCTCAGCCAGATAGAACCGCGCGCGGTTGGCTCGCTGATGGTGCTGACAGCGCTGATCGGCGGCATCACCTATGGCGGCTGGGCTGTTCTGAAGGAGGTGCAGCAGGTGCAATTTGCGCCGGTGGATCAGACCCCGGCGGTGCTGGCGGATCTCGACCCGCTCAGCAGCGCGGTGCTGGACGTTGCCGAGGGCAGCCAGGACCCGGCGGCTGAGGCGCTGGATCGGCTTTACCGCCCGCAGGCGCTGGATGTGCCGGTACTGGTGGCGCGCGATGCGCCGATCTCGACCCTGGATCCCTCCACCATCGGCAACTTTGCCGCGCCGGAGCTGCCCAGCGTCGCCCTGGCCGAGGCCAGCATGAGCTATGAGGAAGACGCGCTGTCGCAGCCGGTGCCGCAGGTGGTGGCCGAAGCCGCGCCAGGCGTCGAAATGGTGGCGGTGCGTCCCTCATGGGTGCAGGTTACCGCGGCCGATGGCAGCGTGATCCTGGAAACCATCATGGACGCGGGCCAGCGCTTTGAGGTGCCGATGACCGAAGATGCGCCGCGCCTGCGCACAGGTGAAAGCAGCGCCATCTATTTTGCGGTGAACGGCGAGCATTTCGGCCCGGTGGGCGCGCGCGGCCAGGTCTCCAAGAACATCGAGCTGTCGATGGAGGCGATCACCGGCCGGTTTGAGCTGGCCGATCTGCAGGATGGCCGCAATGAGGCGCTGGCCACCCTGGTGGCGCAGCTGCAGACCGAACCGCCGGCCGAATAATATCCATCCGTTTCCTGTCCGGTCCGGGCACCTGCCATTGCAGGACGGCACTGCTGCGCGTATCTAGGCGCTAACAGGATCCAGCCGGGACACCAGCCATATGTCGATGAACCACATCCGCCCCTGGCGCCATATCGAGCGCCGCAAAAGCCGCCAGATCCATGTGGGCAACGTCCCCGTCGGCGGCGATGCCCCGATTGCGGTGCAAACGATGACCAACACGCCGACCACCGATGTGGCGGCGACGGTGGCACAGGTGCAGGCCGCGGCAGAGGCGGGTGCCGATCTGGTGCGGGTCTCGGTGCCGGATGAGGCGTCGTCGAAGGCGCTCAAGGAGATCGTGCGCGAAAGCCCGGTGCCGATCGTCGCCGACATCCATTTTCACTACAAACGCGGCATCGAAGCGGCGGAGGCGGGTGCTGCCTGCCTGCGCATCAACCCGGGCAACATCGGCGACGAAAAGCGCGTGGCAGAGGTGATCAGGGCCGCCCGCGACCACAGCTGCGCGATTCGCATCGGGGTGAATGCCGGCAGCCTGGAAAAGCACCTGCTGGACAAATACGGCGAACCCTGCCCCGAGGCGATGGTGGAGTCGGGCCTCGACCATATCCGCATCCTGCAGGACCACGACTTCCACGAATTCAAGATCTCTGTAAAAGCCTCTGACGTGTTCATGTCCGCTGCCGCCTACCAGCAGCTGGCAGAGTCGACGGACGCGCCGATCCACCTTGGCATCACCGAGGCGGGCGGCTTTGTGTCCGGCACGATCAAATCCGCCATTGGCCTTGGCCAGCTGTTGTGGATGGGCATCGGCGACACCCTGCGCGTCAGCCTCTCTGCCGATCCGGTGGAGGAGGTGAAGGTGGGCTTCGAGATCCTCAAATCCCTTGGCCTGCGCCATCGCGGCGTCAACATCATCTCTTGCCCCAGCTGCGCGCGGCAGGGGTTTGACGTGATCAAGACCGTGGAAACGCTGGAAGAGCGGCTGGCCCATATCCACACCCCGATGAGCCTCAGCATCATCGGCTGTGTGGTGAACGGCCCGGGCGAAGCGCTGATGACCGATGTGGGCTTCACCGGCGGCGGCGCGGGCTCCGGCATGGTCTATCTGGCGGGCAAGGCCAGCCACAAGATGTCCAACGAGCAGATGGTCGACCACATCGTTGAAGAGGTCGAGAAAAAGGCCGCCCAGATCGAGGCGGCCCAGGATGCGGCAGAGTAAGCATCCGTTCTTCATCTGGCTGTAAATATCCCGGGGTCCGAGGCAGCGCCCCGGTTCCTCCGGTTCAGCTCAAGGTATCAGCTCTGCTTTTCGCGGATCTCCGCGACCATGATTTCCATCTGGTCGGCGGGCAGGTAGCCGCGCAGCAGTTCGGTGCCCAGCACAAAGGTCGGGGTGCCGGAGATCGCCATCTTCTGGGCCAGCTCGCGGGTCTGGCGCAGTTCGGCGGTCACCTCCTCGCTGTCCATCCTGGCAAAAACCGCGTCTGCATCCAGCGACAGCCCCTCGGCCAGGCGGCGCAGCGCAACCTCATTCGGCTCGCCGCCAAAGGCGATCAGCGCATCATGCACCTGCTTGTAGGCGTCATCCCCGGCCACTTGCTTGGTTGCCACCGCAAAGCGTGAGGACAGCACCGAGGCTTCGCCGAGGATCGGGAATTCCTTGATTACCAGGCGGATATTGCCGTCGCTTTCCAGAAGCTTCTCCACTTCCGGCGCGGCACGGCGGCAGTAGCCGCAGCGGTAGTCCATGAACTCGACCAGGGTGATGTCGCCGTTGGGGTTGCCGCCGACCCAGGAATAGCCGTCGTTCTGCAGCTCCTCCAGGTTGTCGGCAACCAGGGTGTCATCGCGCGCGGCCTCTGCCTGCTGCTGGCGCTGTTCCAGCAGATCGACCGCCTCCAGGATCAGTTCCGGGTTGTCCAGGATGTATTCGCGGACCTGCTCGCCAAAGGCCTCGCGCTCGGCATCGGACATGGCGCTGATGTCAAAGGCCTGCGCCGGAGCGCCCAGCAGGGCAAGGGCCGTGGCTGCCGCGGTAGCGGTGCGGGTGAAAAGGGTCATTTTCTTCTCTTTCTCTTCTGAGCTTGTTCATAGGCCACTAGCACATCCTGCGCCCGCCGCGCGGCGGGGGATCCTGCTGGCAGCTGGGCCACTGCCCGTTTTGCGTGAATGCCGGCGTCATCCAGACGCCCCTGCAAGGCATAGCGTTCGGCGGTGACCAGTGCGGCCATGCCGGTCTGCCCGGTCTTGGCATAGGCCAGCGACATGTCGCGCAGCAGCACCGGGTTGCGGAAGTCAATGGCGCGGGCGCGCTCCATGGATTTGAGCGCCGCCTTGGGCTGGCCCGCGGCCAGCTGGGCGCGCCCGTAGCCGGTCAGGATCAGCGCGTCCCTGGGGGCCAGGCTGACGGCCTTGCCATAGGCGGCGAGCGCTGCGTTCCACTGGCGGTTTTCGATCAGGATCTGGCCCTTCAGCTCATGATAAAAGGGGTCGGACGGCCGCACGGACAGCGCGCCGTTCACCGCCTTCAGAGCTTTCTTGAGGTTGTTCTGCCGGTGGTAAGCGGCTGCCTCGCGTATCAGGCGGACGTCCTTGTACTGTTCCTCGCGCACCCGGCGCAGGGTCCATTTCGGCGCCCGGGTAAAGGCCGACAGCTTGCCGCGCACCCTGGCAAACCAGTACTGGGCCTCGGGGCTGGCCTGGCCCTTGTCGCCATGCGCTGCCAGATACGCTTGGGCGGCGCGGATGCGGTCGCGGCTGAGCGGGTGGGAGCGGGTATAGGGATCCTGGCTGCGTGTGCTCAGCACTTCCTGGCCGGCGAAGGCCTTGTGGAGGTCGACCAGGCCCTGCGGGCTGATCCCTGCGCGGTTCAGGTAATCGGCGGCGGAGCGGTCGGCGGAGCTTTCCTCAGCCCGGGTGTGGGCCAGGAAGCTGCGCAGGGCGGAATTCTGGGTGCCGATGGCGATGCCCCCCGCCGCCTCGCCGGCCCCGGCTGCGGCTGCCAGTACTGACAGCGCCAGGCCCAGCCCCGCGGCGCTGTTGGCAGAGCGCAGGTTCTGCATCCGCCGCGCCAGGTGGCCATTGGTGATATGGGCAGCCTCATGGGCGATTACCGCCTGCAGCATCTCCGGGCTGGTGACCTTGAGGATCAGACCGTAATGCACGAAAATCGTTCGGGAATCCAAAACAAAGGCGTTGAAGGAGGAGTCGTTGACCAGCAGGATCCGCATCCGGTTGGCGTTCAGCCCGGCAGCCCGGAAAACGGGGGCGGCCAGCCGGTTCAGCCCGTGTTCGATATCCGGGTCCCGCAGCAGCGAAATTGACGCTGCCTGCGCCGCCGCCGCAAACTGAAGCAGCGCGCAAACCACAAGAGCCGGGATTGACGCCAGCCGGAAGAAACGGTCAAAACTCATGCGCGCACCATGGGAGATCAGAATGCGAAACTCAAGCCGCTCCAGTGTTGATCCGTTTATTGTGATGGATGTGATGGAGGCCGCCCGCAAAGCCGAAGAGGGCGGGCGCCACATCATTCATATGGAGGTCGGGCAGCCCTCGACCGGGGCGCCCGCAGGGGCGCTGAGGGCGCTGGGGAATGCGCTGGAAAACAATGCGTTGGGGTATACCGTTGCGCTTGGCCTGCCGGAGCTGCGCAAGCGAATCGCGCAGCTGTACGGCGACTGGTACAATGTCGACCTGAACCCGGAGCGGGTGATCGTGACGCCGGGCTCCTCCGGCGCGTTTCTACTCAGCTTCACGGCGCTGTTCGACAGCGGCGACCGGGTCGGCATCGGCGCGCCGGGTTATCCGTCGTACCGGCAGATCCTCAAGGCGCTGGGGCTGACCCCGGTGGACATCCAGACCGCACCGGAAAACCGGCTGCAGCCGGTGGCGGCGGACCTCAAGGGGCAGAAACTGGCGGGCCTGATGGTGGCTTCGCCCGCCAACCCCACCGGCACCATGCTGGACCGTGCGGCGATGGGCTCGCTGATCAATGCGGCCCAGGCAGAGGGCGCCAGCTTCATCTCCGACGAGATTTATCACGGGCTGGAGTATGAGGCGAAGGCGGTGACCGCGCTGGAGCTGACGGATGAGTGCTACGTCATCAACTCCTTCTCCAAGTTCTTCTCCATGACCGGCTGGCGGGTCGGCTGGATGGTGGTGCCCGAGGATCATGTCCGGGTGGTGGAGCGGATTGCCCAGAACATGTTCATCTGCGCGCCGCACGCCAGCCAGGTGGCGGCGCTGGCCGCACTTGATTGCGAAGACGAGATGCGGGAGAACCTGGCGGTCTATGCAAGGAACCGCCAGCTGATGCTGGAAGGGCTGCCCAAGGCCGGTTTCACAAAAATCGCGCCGCCGGATGGTGCGTTTTACGTCTATGCCGATGTCTCGGACCTGACGGATGACAGCCGCAGCTTTGCCGCGGAAATCCTTGAAAAGGCTGGCGTTGCGGTGACGCCGGGGCTGGACTTCGACCCTGTCCGCGGCGCCACAACGCTGCGGTTCTCTTATGCGCGCTCGACCGCGGATATCGAGGAGGGGCTGGCGCGGCTAGCGCTTTACATGGCGTCCAGGGACTGAGCCGGGGATAACTGCAGAAGGCGGATTTCCAAGCCTGCGCAAATTGCCTAGTCTGCCCGGCAAAAGGCCAGCAAGGCCGGGCAAGAGGCGCGCATGGGCAGACTGTTTTCATTTTCCGCACTGATTTGGCTGCTGGCCGCGGCCGCCTGGGCGCAAGGATTCAGCGGCCTGGCCCGTATCGACGCAGAGGCCAGCCAGGTGCGCGATGCCGGGCAGGGGGCGGAGGTGTCGCTGGGCCTTAGCCAGGGGGTGCCGTACCGGCTGTTCACCCTGGACGGTCCGCCGCGGCTGGTGCTGGATTTTCAGGAGGTCGACTGGACCGGGCTGACGGCGGACAAGCTGGTGCAGGGCGAACAGGTTACCGCTGCGCAGTTCGGCACCTACGTGCCCGGCTGGTCCCGGCTGGTGCTGCAATTGGCGCAGCCGATGAAGGTCTCCGCGGCTGCGATGGCAGTGGATCAGGTGACGGCGGCGGCCCGGCTGGCGGTGTCGCTGGAGCCAGCCACAGCGCAGGAGTTTGCCGCCAGCGCCGGCGCCCCGCAGGATCCGCGCTGGGACCTGCCGGCGCCGGAGGAGATGCAGGGCAGGGCCGCGCGGGACGAAAACGCGCCGCTTCTGGTGATGCTGGATCCGGGCCATGGCGGCATTGATCCGGGGGCGGAGACAGAGGTTGTCGTCGAGAAGCACCTGATGCTGCAATTCGCCCGCGAGCTGGGCGAGGCGCTGCTGCGCTCTGGCCAGTTCACGGTGATGATGACGCGCGACGATGACTATTTCGTCTCGCTGGAGCGGCGCATCGCGATGGCGCATCAGGCCGGCGCCGATGTTTTCATTTCGCTGCATGCTGACACGATCTCGGAGGGCCGCGCACATGGCTCCACCGTTTACACGCTGTCCAAGGAGGCCTCGGATGCGGCCTCGGCCAAACTGGCGGAGCGGCATCTGCGCGGCGATTTGCTGTCGGGCACCGACCTGAGCCAGGCCGACGACCGGGTGACCAGCGTGATGCTGGATCTGGCCCGGCAGGAAACCCAGCCGCGCAGCGATGCGCTGGCGGCGGCGCTGATCGACGGGCTGCGGGCGCAAGGAAAGCCGATCAACAACCGGCCGCTGCGCTCTGCCGGGTTTTCGGTGCTGAAATCGGCGGACATCCCGTCAGTGCTGGTGGAGATCGGTTTTTTGTCCAGCAAGCGCGACCTGAAGAACCTGGTGGATGCGGACTGGCGCGCCAAGGCCGCGCGGGGCATCCTGAACGGGCTGATCACCTGGCGCGCCCAGGATGACGCCCGCCGCGCGCTGGTGCGGAAGTAGCCGCTGCCATGAAACTCATCTGGATGTCCGACCTGCATTTCGAGGCAGAGGGGCTTGTCCAGGGCCACGACCCGCGGCTGCGGCTGCAAGCCGCCGTGGGCTATATCGCCGAGCACCACGCCGATGCGGCGGCCTGCCTGATCACTGGCGACCTGGTCGAAACCGGATCAGAGAGGAATTACAAGCGGTTGAGAGAGGCTCTTAGCGGCCTGCCGATGCCGGTTCTGCCGTTGGCCGGCAACCACGACGACAGGCGCGTGTTGCGGGACGTGCTGCTTTTGCCGGACAGCGCGATGCCCGGCTTTGTCCAGTACCGGGCGGATTTTGAGGATCTTTCGGTGCTGTGCCTCGATACGCTGATCCCTGGCCAGGCGGCAGGCAACCTGTGCCAAGAGCGCATGGGATGGCTGGCAGCGGAACTGGCTGCGCTGGAGGGACGGCCCGCCATCGTGGCGATGCACCACCCGCCAGTTAAACTGGGCCTGCCGATGCTGGACGCGGACAATCTGCAGAACGGGAACGAGCTTTTGGATTTGCTGGCGGGCTTTCCCAACGTGCTGCATCTGCTGGCAGGTCATGTGCACCGGCTCTGCTCCGGAACCGCGCGGGGTATTCCCTTTTCCACGGCAAAGTCGGTGCTCTATCAGGCGCCGCCGCCGCAGCCGGAGTGGGACTGGTCCAGTTGCCGGCCCGCGGCCGAAGCGCCGGCACTGACGGTTCTGGAGCGCACTGAAACCGGCCTGACCCTGCAGCAGGTCAGTTCTGCGATTACACCCTGGCAGCAGCCGGCGCGGCCTAGAAGCAGGCTGGCCCTAGCCGGCTTTGGCTTCGGCCTTGGCCAGCGCCTTTTCGATCTCGCGTTCCAGCTCCTGCTTGTGCGGGGCCAGGATGTCATTGGCGGCCTTTGCCATCAGCCCCTGCTTTTCCAGCCCGGCAGCGATACAGTCCATCAGCTGCCCCTCGGCCTTGCTTTTCTCCATGCAGGAGCTGACGATTTTCTCCAGCGCGGTCATGTGATTGGTCAAGGCCTTGGCAATGGCCCGGCCAGTGAAAAACTTATGAGCCATCCGCAGGACGGTTTGCAGCGCGATTTCGGCGCCGATCTTGCGCGGGATGGCGGTGAAGCGGCCCAGGATGATCTCAATCTCCTTGCCGCCCCAGCGGGCCGCGGTGCTCCACAAATATTTGTTGATCCAGCGGGAATTGACCATCCGGCTGGCCAGCCGCTCGCCAACCCCCTTCATGACAAGCTGACCGGCCTTTGCGCCCAGCCAGCCCGAGAATCCGCCCGCCACCGCGGCAAAGGTGACGCGCTTGAAGGAGCCGGCCACGCCACCGGCCTTGACCCATCGCCCCTTGAGAATGACACCGTTGGCGATCTCCTGGACGGTGTTCTTGCTGGCGGCGACAGCGGCGCCCGCGGTGGCGGGGTTCACCCCGTTGGTGACCAGGATCAGCTGCACGATGTCAGCGGCACCGTCGCGCAGGTCGACCGAGATCTCCTCGCAGATCTTGGCGCTTTGACCCAGCTCCTTGGACAGCATGTTCAGATCCAACGCCACCGCGTCGAGCAGGATCTTGGTCTTTTTCATCTGCTTGAACGATTCCAGCAGGCTTTTCTTGTTCTTGCCATAGGTCATGTCCACCAGCTTGCCGACGGCAGCGTCGGCCTTCTTCAGCGACTTCGCCGGGCGGTCGATGTCGGCATTCGGGGTGACCATCTTCACGAAGAAGGTCCAGAACCCCTTTTGCATCTCGCGGTACTGGTCCTGGTAATTCCGCAGCGTGCTCATGAACGCCAGGGTCTCGGTGTGCAGGCGGCTTTGTATCGCGTCTACGGCGTCGCCCATGTCGTCCTCGGTGAACCAGTGGGTCTTGCCGCGCCATTTCACCTCATAGACCTTGCCCTTGGCGGGCAGCGGCCTGCCGCCCTGCGCTTTGGCGAACTGTTCGGCGACCTTGACCGGGGAACTGTCCAGCATCTTGAAGGTCTTGGAGCCGGGTTCGACCAGGCTGGTCACCTTGGTCTTCACCACCTGCTGCTGAAACTGGCCGATGGCGAGGATTGTCGGCTGGCCCACTTTGCCGTTGGTGGGCACCCGCTTGTAGCCGACAGTCGCCGCGTGTTCGTTGAGCATCTTCTGCACCAGCACAACGTCCTTGGGGTCGTTCACGGCAGTCTTGCCGCCGCCGACCGGAGCTCCGAGTTTGGCCATAGCAGTCTCCTCCACCTTTCGGGCTGCCGGGTAATACCTGAAACGGGCACGTGCCGCGGCTGGCGGGCGGGGAATGGGGAGGCAGGCCGAGGCGGCGGTTGCGTGCACGTGCGTTCAGCCTGCCCGCCGCTTGCGCCGGTCCGCGGCAAGCATTGGGAAAATCGGGCAGCCGCTGTTAGTATTGTCTGGTCAGGATACATCAGGGACGGCGCAAAACCAATTCTCCGGGCGGCAGGTTTCAGAACAGCACACTTTCGCCGCTGCATGCTTTGACCCCGGACACCGCCGCGCCTATATAGGCGGCACCTCGCGAGAAAGGCCAAACCCCGTGATCAGGTTCATACTCTCCTTCTTCGGCTCCATTTTCAGCACCATCACCCTTGGCGTGGCGATGGTGGCGCTGACCATCGGGGCGGTGTTCTGGATCTACGGGCGCGACCTGCCGAGCCATGAATCGCTGGCCCAGTACCAGCCCGCGACGATCAGCCGGATCTATTCGGGCGAGGGCTTTCTGATCGACGAGTTTGCCAAGGAACGCCGCCTGTTCACCCCGTCGCATGAGATTCCGGACCTGGTGAAACAGGCCTTCATTTCTGCCGAGGATAAGAACTTCTACAGCCATTCCGGCTATGACGCCCGCGGTATCGCCGCTGCCGCGATTGAGGCGGTGCGCTCGCGCGGGGAGAATGTGCGGGGCGCCTCGACCATCACCCAGCAGGTGATGAAGAACTTCCTGCTGTCCGGCGACCGCCGGGCCGAGCGCAAGATCAAGGAGATCATCCTCGCCACCCGGCTGGAGGAAACGCTCGACAAGGAACGGATTCTTGAGCTGTATCTGAACGAAATCTTCCTGGGCCAGAACTCCTATGGTGTGACCGCCGCGGCGCAGACCTATTTCAACAAAACCCTGAGCGACCTGGCCCCGCACGAGGCGGCGACGCTGGCCGCGATGCCCAAGGCGCCGTCGGACTACCACCCGGTGCGCCAGAAGGACCGGCTGCTGGCGCGGCGCAACTACGTGCTGCGGGAAATGCGCGAGAACGGTTATATCTCCGCCGACGTTTACGAGGTGGAGGTCGCGCAGCCGCTGCGGTCGGTGCAGAACGGCGATTTCGAGGCGTTCCGCACCGCGCTGCCGCCGCGGGACTATTTCACTGATGAAATCCGCCGCCAGCTGACCCAGGACTTTGGCGAAGGCGAATTCTTCACCGGCGGCTTCACCGTGCGCGCAACCCTTGACCACGAAATGCAGGCCGAAGCGGCGCTGGCGCTGCGCGGCGGGCTGGAAAAATACGACCGCTCGCGCGGGAAATGGCGCGGTACCGGCGTGCAGCTGGAGGAAGCCCAGCTGGCGGACGAGACCACCTGGCGCGCCGCGCTGGCAGATGCCGATGTCCCGCGCGATATTGTTTTGGGCGGCAGGTGGCATCCGGCGGTGGTGCTGGAGGTCGGCAGCGAGTCGATGACCGTGGGTGTCGAGAAAAGCAAGGGCACCGGGTCGGTGCCGCGTTCCGATATCAAGTGGATGAAGGGCAGCTTTGCCGACAATTTCACCCGCGGCGACGTGGTGCTGGTCCGGGCCGAGAAGAAGGACGGCGAATTCAGCCATTGGTCGCTGCGGCAGGTGCCGGAAGTGCAGGGCGGCTTTGTCGCGATGGACGTGAACACGGGCCGGGTTCTGGCGATGCAGGGCGGCTTCTCCTACCAGCACTCGGTGTTCAACCGCGCCACCCAGGCGCTGCGCCAGCCGGGCTCCAGCTTTAAGCCGTTTGTCTATGCAGCGGCGCTGGACAGCGGTTACAGCCCAGCGACAATCGTGGTCGACGCCCCGATCGAGATCAACACGCCGCAAGGCCTGTGGCGGCCCAAGAACTCCAGCAACAAGTTCTACGGCCCCACGCCGCTGCGGACCGGGATCGAGATGAGCCGGAACCTGATGACCATCCGCCTTGCGCAAGAGGTGGGGATGCCGGTGGTTGCGGGCTATGCCGAACGCTTTGGCGTTTATGACAACATGGGCGCCTTCCTGGCCAACTCGCTGGGCTCGGAGGAGACCACGCTTTACAAGATGGTCGCGGCCTATGCGATGTTCGCCAATGGCGGCGAGCGGGTGCAGCCGACGCTGGTGGACCGGGTGCAGGACCGCTTCGGGCGCACCATCTACCGCCATGACGACCGCGACTGCGTGGATTGTTCCGACCCGTCGCTGGCTGCGGGGCAGGCGCCGCGGATCGTCACCGACCGCGAGCGGGTGATGGACCCGGTCACCGCTTACCAGCTGACCTCGATGATGAAGGGCGTGGTTGACCGCGGCACCGCCTCCAGCGTGATCAACCTGCCGGTGCCCACTGCTGGCAAGACCGGCACCACGAACGATTCGCGCGATGTCTGGTTTGTCGGATTCACCTCCAACATTGTGGCGGGCTGCTACATGGGCTTTGACCAGCCCCGCCCGATGGGCCGCGGCGCCTATGGCGGCACAATGTGCGGCCCGGTGTTCCAGCAGTTCATGACCAAAGCGGTGGAGAAGTTCGGCGGCGGCCCGTTTGAGGTGCCGGAAGGCGGCCACTTCATCAAGATCGACCGCTATACCGGCAACCGGCTGCCGGATGATGCCTCTGGCCCGTATGTGGTCGCGGAGTACTTCCGGGATGGCGCAGAGCCGATCTTCGGCCTGACCTATGACGGCGGCTTTGCCATGGGGTCCAACCTGCCGCTGGTCGAGGAGGTGCAGCAGTCCGGGCGCAAGGTCACCACCTCCAGCGGCGGCACTGCGGTGCTGGGGCCCAAGGCGACCTTCGGCACCGTCAGCTCAGGCGGGCTGTACTAGGCGCCCGGCTACGCCCCCAGCAGCACAGCCTCGTGGCGCGTCACGCATTGGCGCGCCGTGGCGCCATAGGTGCCGGGGCACCAGCGCAGATCCGGCATGATCCGGAACAGCTCCTCCCGCACTGGCGCGTCCAGGGCCGACATCGCCTGGCTGCCGGGGTGGAAGCTTTCGGACGGTGCGCCTTCGGCATAGATGATCTCGTGCCGGTCAAACAGCAGATGCACATAGGTCACCATGCCGCCGGGCTGCTGGCGGATGCTGCTGCCGTTAACCAGATGCAGGGCGGACACCAGCACCTCTTGCGCACCGCACAGCAGGGTGGCGCTTGGCCCGGTGTAAAGCATCCGGTGCTGCGGCGAGACCAGCAGGTCGCGTTCCGCCCCGAACAGGCCCGCCGGAATGCGTACCGGCGCCAGATGCCCCTCCGCCGGAACGGTGGAGCAGCTGATCCAGCGCACCGGCTGCAGCCCGTTGTCACGCGTCACCACCTGATCGCCCGGCTGCAGGGTTTCGATGGCGCGCAGGCCCGCCGTGGTGGCAATCCTGGTGCCGGCGGAGTAGCAGATGATGTTTTCAATGCCGGAAAAGCTGACCACGCTGCCATCCAAGAGCGTCGCCGTGCCGGTCAGGCTGCCGCCGGTGTTGTCGGTGATGTTGAGCGAGCCCTTGTCCAGCTGCCCGTTGAAATCCAGCGTGTCGCCGGTTGTCTGACCGTCGTCGCCGCCCGTGATGGTGATATTGTTGCTGCCGCTGTCGCCGGTGTCGACGATGGTGAAGTAGTCGTCGCCGTCGCCCCCGGTGGCGGAATCGCCTTCACCCGCGATGAGGCTGTCATTTCCGGCGCCGCCCTCCAGCGTGTCGGCGCCGCTGCCGCCCGCCAGCGTGTCATCGCCGCCCTGACCATAGATCACATCGTCCCCGGCGCCGCCGGAAATGCTGTCGTTGCCGTCCACGGGCGTTTCCGGCGGCACCGTGAAGGTGATGTTCGAGACCGTGTAGTCAGAGCCGTCAGTGCCGTCGGTCTGCAGATTGGCAGAGAGCACAAGCTGGTCGAATTCCCCGTAGCCGCTGATATTGACCGTGCCGGCGCCGGTGCCTGCGGTATCCTCAGTGAAGTCGCCCTGGGCGACCAGAACCCCGTCCTTGTAGATCGCCCAATGGCCCTCTTCACCGAACCCGTCGGTATACAGGTGATTGTAGGAGAAGCTGGCTTCGGTGGTGTTCTGGTCGAAATCTACGATCAGTTCCTCGGAGATGCCTGAGGCCTTGTCATAGCCGATCTGGGCGTCGATGCCGCTGTCTGAATCCGAAATCGCCCCGGCAACACCAAACGCGCCGTCGTAATAGTCGATATTGGCTGCACTTGCGTTTCCGGCCAGGTCCTTGGCAGTAACGGTGAAACCGCTGCTGGTATCGGTGACGTTTGAGTCGTCGATGTGCTGCTGCGAGTCGCCCAGCCCCGCCTCAGTGCTGCTGTCGCCATAGATCGTGTCGTCGCCGCTGCCGCCCTCAAGGCTGTCGCCGCCCGCGCCGCCAAGCACCAGGTCATTGTCCGCACCGGCATCCACCGTGTCGTCGCCCGCGCCGGCCTCCACCGTGTCCTGATTGCCCGAGGCACCGCCGCCGCTGCCGTTGTCGATCTGGTCGCCATCGCTGTCGGTGTAGCTGCTGTCGATCGTGTCGGCGCCGCTGGTGCCCTCAACCGGGCCATCCATATCGGTGTAGGCGGGCGGGTTGTCTGCGCTGGCCGAACTGAAGGTGTCGGGCGGGCCGTAATCCGGCACAAAGTAGACATTGCCGTCTGCGGCCAGGTAATAGACCCCCGGCTCAATCTCATCGGTGTAGGGCGTGCCGCCATCCGATCCTGTCCAGCTCCAGTTGCCGGCGCCCAGGTTCTGATCCGTGGTAAAGGAGGAGTAGGTGGACGTGATCGTATCACCGTGATCGAGTGATCCGTCTCCAAGCTGGACAAGATATCCGCTAGGCATACTTCAGGTCCCCAGGTCCAGTCGCGGCTGCGCGCAGAAAACATTACAGGAACATGATTAACCGGACGGCGTTAAGGCTGCGTTTTGGCAAGCCTGATTCTGTGCCGCATTTTAGGAGGTTTTTCTGCAGCACCTTCGGCGGCGGCGCGGGGCGTGGCGGCTTGCCCGCGGCGCAAGGGTGGTTTATCACGCAGGCCTGACCTGAGATTGCCCGGATATTGCAAGGATACCCCATGCGCGCGGAAACCCAGAACATCGTGGCGGAGATCGAGAAGTCGCTGGAGCTGCTGGCCCAGCGGATGAATTGGGAAACCGCCGAATTCCGCCTGGAGGAATTCAACGCACGGGTCGAGGATCCGAACCTGTGGGACGACCCGGAGGCGGCGCAGAAACTGATGCGCGAGCGCCAGGCGCTGGTGGATTCCATCAATACCTACAAGGGCATCCAGCAGGATCTTTCCGACAATATCGAGCTCATCGAGCTGGGCGAGATGGAGGAGGATGAAGAGGTCGTCAAGGATGCCGAGGCGGCGCTGGGAACGCTCAAGGTGAAGGCCGCCGAGAAGGAGCTGGAAGCGCTCCTGGACGGTGAGGCCGACGCCAACGACACTTTCCTGGAGATTAATGCAGGCGCCGGCGGCACCGAAAGCTGCGACTGGGCGTCGATGCTGGCGCGGATGTATGTCCGCTGGGCCGAGAAGAAGGGCTACAAGGTCGAACTTCAGTCCGAAAGCGCGGGTGACGAGGCAGGCATCAAATCCGCCGCCTACAAGATTTCCGGCCACAATGCCTATGGCTGGCTGAAGTCCGAGAGCGGCGTTCACCGGCTGGTGCGGATTTCCCCCTATGACTCGGCGGCCAAGCGGCACACCTCGTTCAGCTCTGTCTGGGTCTATCCGGTGGTGGACGACAATATCGAGATCGACGTGAACCCGTCCGATATCCGTGTCGACACCTACCGCTCCTCGGGCGCGGGCGGCCAGCACGTGAACACCACCGACTCGGCGGTGCGGATCACCCACATCCCGACCGGCATCGTGGTGACCTCGTCCGAGAAGTCGCAGCACCAGAACCGCGATATCGCCATGAAGGCGCTGAAATCGCGCCTGTATCAGCAGGAGCTGGACCGCCGCAACGCCGAGATCAACGCCGCGCATGAGGCCAAGGGCGATGCCGGCTGGGGCAACCAGATCCGTTCGTATGTGCTGCAGCCCTATCAGATGGTGAAGGACCTGCGCACGGGGCACGAGACCTCGGACACCAAGGGCGTGCTGGACGGCGATCTGGACGGCTTCATGGCTGCAACGCTGGCTATGAACGTCTCAGGCAAGAGCCGTTCCGAGGCCCAGGGCGAGGACTGATCCCCGCCGCCGGTCTGCCCTGGCGGCAACGGCACGCAGCAGCTGCTGAGCGAATTGCAAACTCCGGCCGTATCAGCCGGAGTTTTTCTATTCCTGACGCCGCATGCAAGCTATCGAAATCGCCACCTTGCCCGTCCGGGCCGGACGCCTTTTGCTGGATATGCCAAGGTTGGTGTTCGTGGTGAAGGGGGAGTGTCATGGCACGGGTCAATCTGAATCTCGTATTTGACGGTGAAACAGCCATTCCCCGGCTTCAAGGCCAAAGCAGCGTTGAGTGGTTCGACCGCTTTTTGAACACCTACAATGTCTTTGAAAGCAACGCGGACAACAGACTGGTGGCAGATATCGGCCTCACCGGGCAAGACTGGACGGCCAAGATCGTCCGGTTCGGCGGCGCTGCGGAAAACAACCTGACCAGGATCACCGATCTGGACGGCGGAACCGGCCGCCGGATCGACTATCTGGAGCTGGGCTACAACTCCAGCGTGGTTCTGGACACCACCCGCGCGCGGCAAATCAACGGATGGGACGGGAAAAAGCATGAGGTCACGCTGGGCGAAAACCAGCAGGACAGCACGTTTTCCATCCATCTGTTTGCCGAAGAAAACATTGTCACCACCGGCAGTGCGTTTGTGTTCAACATCGAAACCGGCCTTGGCAGCAGCGACGCAGACAGGGCCAGGGGGGATATGATCACCATCGGCAGCGGCGGCGCGGGCACCGTGCGCACTGCCGCCGGAGATGACAAGGTTGTGGTGCGCAAAGGGTTTGCGGAGTTCATCAGCACTTCCGATGGCGGCGATACCGTGGTGGTTGGCAACAGCGGCGCTGGCGTGGTCCGCACAGGCGACGGCAGCGACACTGTCCGCACAGGCAACGCTTTCGTGGAACTGATCTCAACCGGTAATGGGAATGACACCGCCGCAGTCGGGGCCGGGAGCGCTGGCCTGGTCCGGCTGGGAAGCGGGCGGGATACCGTCAGCATTTCGGAAACCGACCCCGGCGCAGGAGTGCAGATCAGCGGCGGCAGCGGCAGGGACACTGTAGATTTCTCCAAGTTCTCAGGCGGGGTGGTGTTTTCCCTCAACCTGGATGGGGCGTGGCAGAACCCCGGCGCACCGGGCGGCAAGCTGGGCGCGGAGGGGACCGGGTTTGTGCAAGCCTCCTCCGTTGAGAACCTGACCGGCACTGCCAAGGGCGACCGGCTGACGGGGGACGGCGGTGCGAACCTGCTGTCGGGGAAGGGCGGCAACGACCGCTTGGCCGGGCTGGCGGGCGCGGACACGCTGAACGGCGGCGGCGGCAACGACAGGCTGGCCGGCGGCGGCGGCAAGGACACCCTGAACGGCGGCAGCGGCAATGATACAATGACGGGCGGCGGCGGGGCTGATACCTTTGTGTTCACAGCCGGCGACGACCTGGTCAGGGACTTCAAAGATGGCACCGACATCCTGCAGATCCGCGGTCACAGCGGCGGCTTTGCCAGCCTTGGTATCACAGACAGCGGCGGTGACCGCCTGATCACCCATGACGGCGGCTCAGTGCTGCTGGACGGCGAGGCGGGGCTTGGCCTGACGGCCGACGACTTTGTCTTCGCCTGACTGCGGGCAGGCTTCATCCAACTGCAAAGACGGGCGGCACAGCCCGTCTTTTTTTGTGCGGCGGTCGCTGCGGCCCGCCGGGCGGCGGACCCGGCGCAGCAGTTTCAAATATGTATCCGGAAGGTATTTTTTGGCGCGGGGTTCGCGGCTAGGCTGGCGGAAACAGGCAATCGAGAGGAACACCGCGATGACCACAGAAAAGCCCTTTGGGGTGCCGGAGCTGCGGCCCGCCGCCATGCCCATGCTGTTCGAAGCGCTGCGGCGGGGCTGGGCCGATTTCCGGGCCAAGCCGCTCTACGGGCTGTTTTTTGCGGGATTTTATGTGCTGGCAGGCTGGGCCATGGCCTGGGTCACTGTGCAGACGGGCACCACCTACTGGCTGGTTCTGGCTGCCATCGGGTTTCCGCTGATCGGCCCCTTTGCCGCGGTGGGGCTTTACGAGGTGTCGCACCGGCTGGAGCAGGGACAGCCGATTGCCTTTGGCGGCATCCTTGGCGTGGTGCTGCAGCAAAGCCGCCGCCAGCTGCCCTCGATCTGCGCCATCATCGTTGTGGTGTTCCTGTTCTGGTTTTTCCTTGGCCACATGATCTTTGCCCTGTTCATGGGGCATGCGACGATGACCAATGTTTCCAGTTCCGCTGAGGTGTTCCTGACCGCCAACGGGCTGACGATGCTGGCGGTGGGCACCGCGGTTGGCGCATTGTTTGCGCTGCTGCTCTATATGATCACGGTGATTTCGCTGCCGCTGCTGCTGGACCGTGAGGTCGATTTCGTTACCGCGATGATCACCAGCTTCCAGTATGTGCAGCAGAACTTCCTGGTGATGATGGTCTGGGCCGCGCTGATTGCCGCCGCCACCTTTGCGGCGCTGCTGCCCTGGTTCCTGGGATTGTTCCTGGTGCTGCCGCTGCTGGGCCACGCCACCTGGCACATCTACCGCCAGGCTGCCGCCCAATAGCGTCAGCGGAAGGGCTGGCCGGTGTGCAGCAGGCGGCGGTGGAAGGGCAGCAGGTCCGCCGCGTCGGCAAAGCCGGAACTGCGCGCAGCGGCCAGCACCTGTCCGGTTTCGCGGCCAAGGTGTTCGTAAACCATCCGCGTCACCCGCTCGCCGGTCTGGCTTTCGCGCACGGTGCGGGCGACGTAGCCGGACCAGAAATTATTCTCCAGAGAGGCCTCGCGGGCCAGGTAATTGAAGGAATAGGTCATCGCCCTGCGCCGCGCGATGACAAAGGCAACGCCATCCTCGTGGCCGCTGACATAGCCGCGGAATTCGCGTACTGCCGGGGTGGCAGGCAGCCCCTGGCTGTACATCGCCTCCTTGGCTTCAAAGCCCTTGATGTAGGTCACGCCCGCATCCCGGAACACATAGGTCAGGCCGATCACGAATTTATCGTCATTGATGAAGCTGCGGCGGGTAAAACGGTAAAACCCGGACGGGAAAAACTCCTCGCTCAGCTGCTGCACGCCGCGGCCCAGGAAATCTGACAGAAACGCGCCGTTTATTACCTGACCGGCTTTGGAAAGTTTTTCGACAGGGTCCAGAAGAATACGGGCATCGACTTCGAAAAAACGGCAGATCCGGTCCAGCACGTCCGGGCGCGGGAAACTCTCGCCTGAAAGGTAGCGGTTGAATTGAGTGCGGTTGATGCCAAGCTGGCGCGACAGCTCGGAAACCGACGGGTATTGCCGCGATAACTGACGCAAATTGGCGCCGAACATGTTCCTTAGATCAGCTGGGGAGCGGTTCTGACTGTTCATCTTTGACCCTGACGGTTCGAATTTTCGCGAAACATTTGCGGCGCTTCCGGGCTGATTGTGCCAGGCTCCGGGTGTGAGCCTAAAGCGGGCGCTGCCGTTCTGCGTCACGGCTGTCGCTACTTCACGTCAGAAGGCTAGTCAAGCCGACACAAAATGCAATAGCCCAGAGCGCATTTTATCATGTTGGCGTCACCTCAATTGTTTCAAAATCGGAGGGCGGCAATGCGAGGACTGGTATGATTGGAGTCGTTTTGTGGCGGGATGAAACCCTGACTAAAGCCGTAATCTGGTGTGAAGATCAGGGGGATCTCGCCTTTTATACAAATGAGGCCGGGGCAGAGTTTCAGGAATTCAATCCAGGGGATTGGGTTGAATTCGACCTGACCATAAGCGGAAATGTCAGGATTGCCGGAAACCTTGCGGTCCTGATCGAACAGGGCAGCCCGGATTTGGCAGACCGGCTGTCAGCAGAAGCCTGCGCGCCGGCCGCCGGCGCAGAAGACCAGACCTCCGGCGCCGTGGTTCCGTTCCCCGTGCAATCCGCAAAAAAGCGGGGCGTTTCCGCTCCGCTTCAGGTCCGGCAGCGCTAAGCGCCGGCCTGTTTCCAGGCCGGCAGCAGGATTAGTTTCCGCGCAGCAGCGCGGCGACGCCGGTGCGGGCAATCTCAGCCAGGCCAAGCGGCCGCATCAGCTCGGCAAAGGCGTCGATCTTGTCCGGCGCACCGGTGATCTCAAACACAAAGCTGTTCAGCGTGCTGTCGACAACGTTGGCGCGGAAGATGTCCGCCAGCCGCAGCGCCTCAACCCGCTTGTCGCCTTCTCCCGAAACCTTCAGGATTGCCAGCTCCCGCTCCACTGCGACGCCTTCGACCGTCAGGTCATGCACGTCGCGGACCGAGACGATGCGGCCCAGCTGCGCCTTGATCTGCTCAATCACCTGCGGGGTGCCGGTGGTGACAATGGTGATGCGGCTTAGGTGGCCGGTATGATCCACCTCCGCCACGGTGAGGCTTTCGATGTTGTAGCCGCGGCCTGAAAACAGGCCGATGACACGGGCTAGAACGCCGGGTTCGTTTTCCACCAGCACTGCAATCGTGTGGCGTTCCTGCACGTCCGAAAACGTCGGGCGCAGGTTGTAGGCGGAGTGGCGGGTGGAGCCTTTTTTGATATGCAGGGCAGACATCAGTCGCCGTCCTTTCGTTTGTCGCTGCCAAAAGTTTTCGGAAAACTTTTGGCAAAATTCTTCATAAGAATTTTGCGGTCCGGCCGCGGTTACACCAGCACTGCGCCGCCGGCCTGGATGACGCCCTGCGTCTCGGCCTCGCCCAGCAGCATCTCGTTATGCGCCTTGCCCGAGGGGATCATCGGGAAGCAGTTCTCGTGCTTCTCGACCAGGCAGTCAAAGATCACCGGCCCGTCATAGTCGATCATTTCCATGATCGCGTCATCCAGATCGGCGGGATCGCTGACGCAGATGCCCTTGGCGCCAAAGGCCTCGGCGAGCTTCACGAAATCGGGCAGGGCCTCGGACCAGGAGTGGCTGTAACGCTCGCCATGCAGCAGCTCCTGCCACTGACGCACCATGCCCAGGCGCTCGTTGTTGAGGATGAACTGCTTGACCGGCAGGCGGAACTGCACCGCGGTGCCCATTTCCTGCATGTTCATCAGCCACGATGCCTCGCCCGCGACGTTGATCACCAGCGCATCCGGATGCGCCATCTGGGCGCCGATCGAGGCCGGGAAGCCATAGCCCATGGTGCCAAGCCCGCCGGAGGTCATCCAGCGGTTCGGATCCTCAAAGCCCAAGTACTGCGCCGCCCACATCTGGTGCTGGCCTACCTCGGTGGTGACATAGCGGTCGCGGCCCTTGGTGAGCTCCTCAAGGCGCTGCAGCGCGTACTGCGGCTTGATGGTCTTTTCCGAGTTCTTGAACGACAGGCAGTTCACCGCGCGCCATTCGTCGATCTGCTTGTGCCACTTGGCCAGTGCCTCGCGGTTCACCTTGCGGCCCCGCGATTTCCAGACCTTCAGAATATCTTCCAGCACATGCGCCACATCGCCGACAATCGGGATATCGACCCGGATCACCTTGTTGATCGAGGAGGGGTCGATGTCGATATGCGCCTTTTTCGAATTCGGGCTGAAGGCGTCGATGCGGCCGGTGATGCGGTCGTCGAAGCGCGCGCCGATGTTGATCATCAGATCGCATCCGTGCATCGCCATGTTGGCCTCGTAAAGACCGTGCATCCCCAGCATGCCCAGCCAGTTCTTGCCGGATGCGGGATAGGCGCCCAAGCCCATCAGGGTCGAGGTGATCGGGATGCCGGTGCCATCCACCAGCTCACGCAGCAGCTGGCTGGCCGCGGTGCCGGAATTGATGACGCCGCCGCCGGTGTAGAACACCGGGCGTTTGGCGGACTCCAGCGCCTCGACCAGCTCAGTGATTGCTTCCATGTCGCCCTTCAGCTGCGGCTGGTAATGCGAGGCTGCCGGTTTCGGCGCCTGATACTTGCCGTTGGCAAACTGAACGTCCTTGGGGATGTCGACCAGAACCGGGCCGGGGCGGCCGGATTTGGCGACGTGGAACGCCTCATGCAGGGTGCTTGCCAGCGCGTCGGTGTCCTTGACCAGCCAGTTGTGCTTGGTGCAGGGCCGGGTGATGCCTACGGTATCGGCCTCCTGGAAGGCGTCGGAGCCGATCATGAAGGTCGGCACCTGGCCGGTCAGAACCACGATCGGGATCGAATCCAGCAGCGCATCCGTCAGGCCGGTGACCGCATTGGTGGCGCCGGGGCCGGATGTCACCAGAACAACACCGGGCTTGCCGGTGGAGCGGGCATAGCCCTCGGCGGCGTGGACCGCGCCCTGTTCGTGCCGCACCAGAACGTGGCGGATGTCATTCTGCAGAAAGATCTCGTCATAGATCGGCAGCACGGCGCCGCCAGGGTATCCGAAGACCACGTCCACCCCCTGATCCTTCAGGGCCTGAACAACCATTTTTGCGCCGGTCATCTCACGTGTCATCTGCTTTTTGCTCCAATTGGCGGCATCGTCATTACGCATAAAAAAAGCCCCCGATTTCAAGTCGGAGGCGCATGGGTTCGATTATGGTCAACCGTTACCGGCCCATGCGCTTGGTTCCTACGATTACGACTAGGGTGGTCACGTCCACAGGCTCCTCATTGCGTTGCAGCGGACATTATGGGCGCTGGACAGGGGCGTCAACCGGCAAACGTATCAAAAAAGCCCTGCCCGGAGACATTTTCTTGCTTGTGCCGTGGGGTGCGGCGAAATATCCGCGAAAATGCACGGTCGCAGAGTTGCGAAATCGTTCAAAACCGGCACGCCGGTGTCCCGAATGTGCCAGATCGGCGCCCCTGCCGCAGGCAAGCTCAACCTAGGAAAGAGGTAGCAGAGAAGGAAGCGGACATGATGCAACTCGCCGATCTGGTGGATCTCGGGCGGTATCCGATTGACCGGCCCGGGTCCAGCGCCTGCGCCCAGCTGATCGCGGATCTGCAGCGCGACCTTGCGGCGGACGGCTGTGCGGTTCTGCCTGGGTTTGTGCATGAGGCAGGCATAGCCAGGCTGGTGGCAGAGGCAGACGCAGTGGCGGACAAAGGCCACAAGTCCTTTAGCCGCACCAATGCCTATTTCTCCAAGGACGACAGCACCTTGCCGGAGACCCATCCGGTGCGGCAATTCTACGACCGTTCCAATGCCTTTATCCCGGCCGACAATTTCGGCGCCGGCAGCCCGCTGCGGGCAATCTACGAATTTCCCGGCTTCATGCCCTTTATCCGCGAGGCGCTGGGAGAGCCGGAAGACCGGTTCTTCCGGTATGACGATCCGCTGGCAGATGTGATCATCAACATGGTCGAGGCGGGGCAGGGCTTCCCCTGGCATTTCGATACCAACAATTACACCGTGACGCTGGCAATTCAGAACGGCGACGGCGGCGGTGAGTTCGAATATGCGCCGATGCTGCGCACCCCCGCGGATGAGAACTACGATGGCGTTGCGCAGGTGCTGGCGGGCGGTTCGCCGCTGGTGCGCAAGCTGGTGCTGCAGCCCGGCGATCTGCAGATATTCAGGGGCCGGTATTCGCTGCACCGGGTGGCACCGGTTGAAGGACCGCGCAGACGCTATGTCGGCATCTTCTCCTTTGTCGAGCAGGAGGGCATGTGCGGCGGGGTGGAGCGCACCAGGCAGCTTTATGGCCGGGTCCTGCCGCGCCACTACGAACGTGAAGGCCTGCGCGCGGACGCGCTGCGGGATTGACAGAGGGGCACCAGGGGGCTGGACGTGCAGCGCGGGTTCGCGATACTTATATGCAGGTTTCTGCAGGAAAGCCGCTGGTGCCCAAAGTCATTATCCATTTGCGCAAGAAGCATGTTGATCAAGACCTCTCGCGCGGGTTCCTGCAGCTTTACGGTGTGATCCGTCAGATGCTGGCGGCAGAGGGCGGCGGCTGTGAAATCCGGGCAATGGACCGGGACATCACGAGCCGCACCCGGCATGTGTCCGGCCGCCGTTTCGAGGATGGCAATCTGCATATTCTGGATGACCGCAACGTGCAGATGCCGAATGTGCTGAACGCGGCCTTGGCGTACCTGGACGGCTTCTGGCATCTGGACCCGGAGGGAACCCGCGGGTTCAGCCCCATCGCGGCCAGGGAGTTCCGGGAGGACATGATCCCGTACCAGTACGCCAAGCGGTTTTTCGGCCGGCTGCAGCGGACTTGGAAGGACACCCGCCGGACCCGGTACCAGCCGCCAAGGGAGCGGCAGGAGATTCCGCAGGGCGCTGTTTCCGTCTTCTTCCAAGGCTCGTACCCGCTTCGGGCCGGGGCAACGGAATTTACCGATATCACCATGCTGCAGGATGTGCTGCAGGGCGCGGGCAGCCGGACCGTGCTGGTCAAGCCGCACCCCAGGACAGCGGATATCGGAAGCATGGCAGAGCTGGCTGAGATTGCAGCGGGCGACAGCCGGGTGGTCATTTCCGGCGCCAATATCCACGATATTCTCGCTGCCAGCTGTGCCACCGTCTCAATAAACTCAACTGTGGCGATCGAAGGGTTTCTGCACCGCACTCCCGCCATTCTCTATGGCACGTCTGACTTTCACCATATGGCAGAAACCGTCACCGCGCCGGGGCAGTTCGCGGAGGCGCTGCACCGCGCACAGGCGCGAACCGGCGGCTATGCCCAGTTCCTGACCTGGTACTTCCGGCACAATTGCCTTGAAATCGGCGCGCCGGACCTGGAGCAGCGGATCTGGGAGATTTTTGCCCGGGCAGGCTTCCCGCGGGAGCGGTTCGCGTCGGGGCGGGCATTGGACAGACAGGCGGGACACCAAGACGGCAGGTCTTTGCTCTGACGCGATTCCGGACCTTGGCGGCCCCGCCGGTTTCTGGCAGCCTGTGAGGCAAAAGCCCTGCTGCACAAGGCAGGCGGCAACCAGCGGAACGGGCAGAGATTATGAATATCACACGGCGTCATTTCGGGTTTGGTCTTACAGCCTTCGGGCTTACGGCCTGCAGCAGCACGGTGCCTGCGGGGGGCAGCTCCCGCAGCACTGGTCTGCCGGCGGATCTGCGGCCCGTGCCTAATACGGGTTATGACCGGTGGGTGGCTTCCTTCCGCTCCCGGGCTGAGGCCCGGGGCATTTCCCAATCCACCCTGCGCGCGGCCTTCCGCGGGGCCGGGTATCTGCCCGGGGTTATCAAGCGCGACCGAAACCAGACCGAATTCAAGCGCACGCTGGAGGATTATCTGTCCATCGCCGTCTCGGACGAGCGGCTGGCCAAGGGCCGCGCCGCTTTTGCCCGGCACCAGACCATCCTGCGCACTTTGGAGCGCACCTATGGCGTTGATGCGGAAATCATCTGCGCCATCTGGGGGCTGGAGAGCTTCTTTGGCGAGCGCCGCGGCGACGTGCCGGTGATTTCCGCCACTTCGACGCTGGCCTATGACGGGCGGCGCGGCTCGTTTTTTGAGAAGCAGCTGATGGCGGCGCTCAGGATCCTGCAGAACGGTGACATCACGCCCGCCCGGATGACCGGCAGTTGGGCAGGCGCCATGGGGCATACCCAGTTCATCCCGACCTCCTACCAGGCCTTTGCGGTGGATTTCACCGGCGACGGGCGGCGCGATATCTGGTCGGAGGACCCAAGCGACGCGCTGGCGTCCACCGCTGCCTATCTGCAAAGGAACGGCTGGACCCGCGGGCTGAAATGGGGCGGAGAGGCCGGGGCGCCCGGCACCCCCTCAGGCCGTATCATCCAGCCGCAGGCGGGCGGGCCGAAGTTTGCGGTGACCAGCAATTTCAACGCCATCAAGCGCTACAACAACTCGGATGCCTACGCGATCGGGGTGGGCCATCTGGCCGACCGCATCGCCGGGGGCGGTCCGCTGCGCGCGGGTTTCCCGCCGGACAAATACGGGCTGACCAAGGATGACCGCATCCTGCTGCAAAAACGCCTGACGGCCAAGGGCTTCGATACCGGCGGTGCCGACGGGGTGCTGGGGCCGAAAAGCCGCGCTGCGATCAGCGGCTACCAGTCCAGCCGCGGCCTGCCGGTGACCGGCGATCCGTCTCCGGCGCTGCTGGCCAGTCTGAACTAGGGGCAGGGCGCCTCAGAACCCGGCGCCGGTGCCCTGCAGCACCCCGTGCTCCAGCGCATAGCGGGTCAGCCCGGCGGTGGAGGAGATGCCCAGCTTGCGCTTGATGTTCTTGCGGTGGGTTTCGACTGTTCTGACCGAAATATCCAGCGCCTGGGCAACTTCCTTGTTGGATTTGCCCTGCGCCAGTTCCAGCAGGATGGTTTGCTCGCGCCCGGTCAGCGCTTCGCGGGTGCCGTTATCCTTGGGCTTCAGGGAGCCGGCCGCACCGGTGCAGAGATAGGTCTGCCCCTCCATCACCGCGTCAATCGCCTGCTTGATCTCATCCGTCGGCACGTCTTTCAGCACATAGCCCATCGCGCCGTGGCTCAGCGCGGTGGAGATATATTCGGCGCTGTCATGCATCGACAGGATCAGGATGCGGGTGCCGGGGTGCTGTTCCAGGATGATCTCGGTGGCGCTGAGGCCGCCGAGCTTGGGCATATTCAGGTCCATCAGCACCACATCCGGCGCCAGCCTGCCCATCTGGTCCACGGCATCGCGGCCGTCGGTCAGCGAACCGACCACCTCAATATCGTCGTAGCTTTCCAGGATCGACTGGATGCCCTCGGCGACCATCGGGTGGTCATCCACGATCAGAACCTTTACCGGATCAGCCATCATTCCCCCAATGCAGCTTTCCATTGCCCGGGAGCCTTGCACCTTGCCGCATTCTCCCCGGTCACGGCAGCTGTGCAGGCGTTCCCTCTTCGCCCGGCGGCAGCAGATGGCTGAGAGGCAGGCTTGCCTCGATCACCGTGCCGCTTTGGGTGCCCCGTGATGACAGAATGCGCAAGGTGCCGTCAAGCTGCTCGATCCGTTCCTGCATGTTGCGCAGGCCGATCCCGGGGCCAGTGCGGGCATCCCGCGGCGGCAGGCCGCGGCCATTGTCGGTGATCCGCATGGTGGCGCCCTTGGTGTGGCCGCGCAGGTCGATGCTGACCTTGGTGGCGTCCGCGTGGCGTTCGATGTTGGTCAGCGCCTCCTGCGCGATGCGGTAGAGTGCAATCTTGGAATCCTGGTCCAGCCGGTTGCGGAACACTACGGTTGAGAATGCTGTCTCGATCCCTGTGCGGGCGGCAAAATCATCGGTCAGCGCCTTCAGCGCGGGCCCCAGGCCCAGATCATCCAGCACCCCGGGGCGCAGATCGCGGCTGATCCGGCGCACCTCGGTAATCGCGGTCAGCAGGCTTTCGGTGCCTTTCTCCAACGGCGCAACCGCGCCTTCGCCATCGCCGCGGGTCAGGCGGCGGCGGGTGTTGTCCAGCGCATAGCGCACGCCAACCAGCAGTTGGCTGATGCCATCATGCAGCTCCCGCGCCACCCGGCCGCGCTCCTCCTCCTGGGCGTCGAACACCCGCTGGGTCAGCTCCTTCAGCTTGGCGTCCGCCAGCCGCCGCTCGCGGATGTTCAGGAACATCCCCGAGGCAAAGACCAGTACCAGAGAAATCAGCGTGATCGCCCCGATATACAGAAATGTGCGCTGCACCCGTGCCTCCACGTCCGCGCGGGAGGCGGCCACGGTGGCCAGCACATCGTCGATGAACACGCCGGTGCCGATGGCCCACTGCCAGTCCTGCAGGCCCAGCACATAGGCGATCATCTGCGCCTCTTCCCCGGTGGAGGGCTTTTCCCAGGTGAAGCTGTGCCAGCCGGCGCCGTCGCGCGCCAGCCGGATGAACTCATCCACCACCGGCACGCCTGCGCTGTCCGTCAGGCCCGCCCAGTTGCGGTTGATGAATTCGGTCTGCCGCGGGCTGACCAGATTGGTGCCGTCATAGTCATAGACAAAGAAGAAACCGTCCTTGCCGTAGATCATCGCGCTGAGGATCTGCGCCACCTGTTCCTTGGCCTGCGTATCATCCGGCGCCGCCAGGCCATAGATATGGGCAAAGCCGTTGCGCGCCTGGGTCACGTAGTTGCGCAATTCCGCCTTCTTGGCCTCCAACAGCTGCACCTCCAGCGCCTGAATCTCGCGCTCGGCCAGGGCGCGCGACTGGTAGCCCACCAGAACCGCAATCGCCGTGCCCGCCACGATCAGCGGCAAGGTCATCAGAAGCGACAGTTTCTGCGCGTAGGTAGGGCGCAAAAGTGTTTCGAAAAGACGCATCAGCGGGGTCCTGGAATTGGTCAGAATCTTGTACCGAATCAATGTGCAGCCGCCCAGAAGAATCAAAGAGGCATCACACGATTGCGCCCATTGCGTGTGCCGGCATTTGGCGGTTCGCGCCAGAAATGCGCCAACTTTTCCTGTCCGGCCGCGAAAAACGTGCCGTTCTACGCAGTACTAGGTATTCACATAAAATTCGCCGCCGCTAGGCTGGCCGCACTCGAACCGATCCGCCCGGGGGGGACCTTCCGGGCAATCCGAATGATAATGGGAGGAATACTTTATGGATCGCCGTTCTTTTTTGAAAACGTCCGCACTGGGCGGCTCCGCCGCAGCAGCCGGCACATTGGCCGCGCCGGCCTATGCCCAGGGCAAGCGCACCCTGACCATGGTCACCACCTGGGGCCGCGGCCTGGCAGGTGTGCATGACTCCGCGCAGTATGTTGCCGACACCATTACCGCCATGTCCGATGGCAACCTGACCATCGACCTGAAAGCCGCAGGCGAGCTGGTCGGCGCGTTTGAAGTGTTCGACGCCGTGACCGCAGGCCAGGCCGACATGTACCACGCGGCCGATTATTATTTCGTCAGCCAGCACCCGGGCTATGCGTATTTCACCGCAGTGCCGTTCGGCATGACCCCGCAGGAGCTGACCAACTGGTACTACCACGGCGACGGCCACGCGCTGCATGACGAGCTGGGCCAGATCTTTGGCCTGAAGTCCTTCATCGGCGGCAACACCGGCCCGCAGTCCGGCGGCTGGTACAACAAGGAAATCAAAGGCCCCGAAGACTTTAACGGTCTCAAGTTCCGGATGCCTGGCCTCGGCGGCAAGGCACTGGGCAAGCTGGGCGCCTCCGTGCAGAACATCCCTGGTTCCGAAGTGTATCAGGCGCTCTCCTCCGGCGCCATCGACGGCACTGAGTGGATCGGCCCCTGGGCGGACGAAAAGGCCGGTTTCCAGGAAATCACCAAGACCTACTACACCGCGGGCTTCCACGAGCCGGGCGCGGCGCTGTCGGTTGCCACCAACCGCGAAGTCTTCGAAAGCCTGTCGCCGGCCCATCAGAAGATCATCGAGATGGCGTCCGCAGCCGGCCACCAGTGGAGCCTGGCGCAGTTCATGAACAACAACGGCGCAGCGCTGCAGCGCCTGCAGTCCGGCGGCGTGAAGACCCTGGAATTCCCGGACAGCGTCTGGGATGCCTTCGGCCAGGCCACCAAGGAAACCCTGGACGAGTTCATGGGCGACGAGCTGTTTGCGAAAATCCGCAACAGCGTCGAAACCTCAATGAAAGCCTCCTCCGGCTGGATCACCAAGTCCGAAGGCGCCTACCGCGTGCAGCGCGACCGCGTCCTGGGCTGATCCGCCTGACTGGCATTAACCGGATCCTCCGCCGCAGGCGGGGGATCCACATGCAGTTGCCCTAAGCGCGGGACGGCCGGCCAGCAGCGCCGTGTGCCCAATCCTCCGCCGCAACTTCGCAGCAATCTTCCCGGGGGAAACATGCAGGAAGAGAGTGGCATCACCTTCTTTGGCGCAATCTGGGGCGGGCTTGTCTGGCTGATCCAGAACATCGCCGGCGCCTTTTACAACTTCGGCTACGCCGTCACCCATCCTCAGCTCTGGCTCGACTGGTCGGACAAGGCCTCGATCATGCGTTTCGTCTACTATGGCGGCTCGGTCGAGTTCTTCTTTGTCATCTTCACCACCTTCCTGGTGCTGACCGGCATCGGCTTCTACTTCCGCGGCTTCATGTGGGGCATGGTGAGGGGACTTGAGGGGCTGGCCAACACTCTGGGCCGCTTCTTTGCCTGGGCGGGGCTTCTGATGGTCCTTCAGCAGATCATCATCGTCTTCATGCAGCGGGTGTTCGCACGGCCCGACATCAGTTTCGGCTTCGGCATCCCGTTCAGCCAGGATATCAGCTGGTTTGCCGAAGAACTGAAGTTTTACAATGCCTTGGTGGTCTGCCTTTGCGTGACCTACACCTTTGTGCAGGGCGGCCATGTGCGGGTGGACCTGATCTATTCCGGCATCAGCTTCCGCGCCAAGAAGGTTGTGGACATGGTGGGCTCGCTGATCTTCATGATGCCCGCCGCGGTGCTGACGTGGATGTACGGCTGGTTCTTCCTGTGGCGGCATCTGATCGTGCCGAAACCGTCGGCGTCGGACAGCCTTGACCGGTTGGTGATGAAATCCCGCGCCCTGCGCTGGAACGTCGAGACCATCGGCTTCAGCCCCAACGGGTTCAACGCCTACTTCCTGTTCAAGATCCTGCTGGTGCTGTTTGCGGGCCTCGTGTTCCTGCACGCCATCGCCTTCTTCTACCGCTCCTTCCTGGAGTTCGTCGAAGGCCAGGGCAGTGAAAACAAATACCTCGACAAGGATAGTCTTGGAGAGGGTGAAGAAGCCTACGAAGGCACGCACTAAAGGGACGTCGGAAACATGCTATTTGGACTTGATGGCGTCGAAATCGGACTGCTCATCGTATTCTTCTGCCTCTTCGGGGGCATCCTCTCCGGCTTTCCGGTGGCCTTTGCCATCGGCGGTGCCGGGATCATCTCCTTCGGGATCATCGCCGCACTGGACAGCGCCGGGATCCTGGTGCACCAGGCAATTGATACCTCGTCGCAGGCCTACCGCGACCTGCTGAATTCGGGCATCAGGCCCGATAAGGTGTCGGTCTTCCGGTACCCGGATTTGCCAAGACTGGCGGAACCGGTGTTTGCGCAGGGCTGGGAAGTCGCGCTGGACCGCAACATCTCCTTCATCGTCAACCGGATGAACGAGCGGGTGCTGGCCGGTGCCTCGATTGAGACCCTGCTGGCGGTGCTGATGTTCGTGCTGATGGGCATCACCCTGGAGCGCTCCAAGATCGCGAACGACCTGCTGACTACCATGGCGCGCGTCTTTGGCCCGCTGCCCGGCGGTCTGGCGGTGTCGATTGTGGTTGTGGGCGCGTTCCTGGCAGCCTCCACCGGCATCGTCGGCGCCACCGTGGTGACCATGGGCCTGCTGGCACTGCCCACCATGCTGCGCAACAACTACTCGCCGGAACTGGCGACAGGTGTGATCGCGGCGTCCGGCACGTTGGGCCAGATCATCCCGCCGTCCATTGTGATCGTTCTGCTGGGCACCCTGGCGGGCGACCTTTATTCCACCGCGCAGGAGACCCGCGCGATGGAGGCAGGCTGTTCCGACGCGCTCACCTACCTGGGCGAACCGGCGGTGGTTTCGGTCGGCACCTTGTTCCAGGCGGCGCTGCTGCCGGGCATCATGCTGGCGCTGCTTTACGCCACTTATGCCTTTGGCTATGCGCTGTTGAACCCGCACAAGGCCCCGGCTGTGGCAATGGAGCAAAGCACCGGCGAGGTGATCACCCGCAACGAAGGCCTGATCTGGTTCCTGGGCGTCCCGGCCGCAATCATCGGCGGCGCGGTCCTGCTGAGCAGCTTCAACGTGATCGGCAGCCAGAACATCGTTGTTTCCACCTTCTCCGACGCCGGCGAGACCGCGTCCCTGCGCACCAATGTCGGCGCCGAGTGCAAGGCGTCAATGATTGACCTGCACGGGCAGGAAGCCTGGGACGCCGCGGTGGCGGAACAGGTAGCCATCAACGAAGCAGGCGGTGTCACTCTGGCGGAACGGCTGACCGAGGAAGAAATCGCCGCGGCGGTTGAGGCCAAGACCGCCGCCGCAGCCCCCATCGGCACCGGCATCAGCGTGATCATGGTGCTGCTGGGCCTGGTGCTGGCCTTTGGCCGCGGCGTGGCGCCTTCGCGCGATCCCAAGCCGCTGATCCTGGGCGCCATCGGCATCCTGCTGATTGCGCTGGTGGATCTGGTGGCGATTGCGCCGACCACCTCTCCCGGTGTCACGGTGCTGTGGATCGCGCTGCCGCTGCTGCTGGCGCTGTGGGGCAGCCGCGAGGCCGCCGCGCGCTGCGCCCGAAACGATCTGATCCGGGTGGTGTTCCCGCCGCTGGTGCTGATCGTTGCAGTGCTGGGCTCCATCCTGGGCGGCATCACCAACCCAACCCCCGCCGCGGCGCTTGGGGCAGGCGGTGCCATCATGCTGGCGGCCTACCGCAAGCTGCAGGACGAAGGCAAATCGGGCAAGATCATCATCTGGTCCACCTTTGCAGTGATGCTGTGCATCCTCGTCGGCATGAACTTCGACCTGCGGGTGAACCAGGGCGGCGTCAGCGTCGAGAGCTGGATTGCCTTCTTCGTGGCCTACGGCGCCTATCTCTATGCGCTGTTCGGCCTGCTGTATGGCTGCTGGGTTCTGTTCCGCTCCGGCGTGCTGACCCCGGTGGTGCGGGAAACCGCCAAGGTGACCTCGATGGTCTTCACCATCCTGATCGGCTCGCAGCTGCTCAACCTGGTGGTGATCTCCTTCGGCGGCGAGCACTATATCCAGCAGTTCCTGAAGAGCTTCGACAACGAAATGACGGTCTTCCTGATCGTGATGCTGGTGCTGTTCTTCCTGGGCTTCGTGCTCGACTTCCTGGAGATCATCTACATCGTGATCCCGATCGTGGGGCCGGTGATCTATGGCGGGTCGTTCGATCCGAAATGGGTGACCATCATGGTGGCGGTGAACCTGCAGACCTCGTTCCTGACACCGCCCTTCGGCTTTGCGCTGTTCTACCTGCGCGGGGTGGCGCCGAAAGAGGTGACGACGGCGCATATCTACCGCGGGATCGTGCCGTTTGTGCTGATCCAGGTGGTGGGGATTGCCATCCTTTGGGCCTTCCCGTCGATTGTGACGATCGTTCCGGCGCTGATCCCGAACTGATCCGGGGTTTCCAGGACAAGACAACGGAAAAGGGGCCCCAAGCGGGCCCCTTTGCTTTTGTCCCGGGGCAGGGGCGCTGCCCCTCTGCGCGCGCGGCGCGCATTCACCCCGGGATATTTTCAGCCAGATGAACAGGGGATCCCGGCGGGGACCGTCAGGCGAGGCGGGCGGCTCAGGCGAACTGGATAAGGTCCCAGCGGTTGCCGAAAGGGTCGCGCCAGACCGCGACGGTGCCATAAGGCTCCTGGCGGGGGGCTTCCTCGAAGGTGACGCCCTGGGCCAGCATTGCGGCATGGTCGCGGGCAAAGTCATCCGTGGCCAGGAACAGCCCGACGCGGCCGCCGAACTGGTTTCCGATTGCCGCCTCCTGCGCGGCCCCTTCGGCGCGGGCCAGGATCAGGCTGCCCTGCGCAGCCCCCGGCGGCAGGATGCGGACCCAGCGCTTGCTGCCCTGGTCAATGTCCTCCGCCAGATGCCAGCCCAGCTGGCCGCAGTAAAAGGCGATGGCGGCGCCGTAGTCCGGCACCACCAGCGAGACAGCGTGAAGGTTCTGCATCAGCGGTTGCGGTGAATGGGCTGTTCGGGCAGCTGGATATTGGCCACCTGTTCAGCAATCGGGTCGGTCGACAACGGATGCACGGCGGCCTCGAACTGCGCCGGGTCGGTCATCTTTTTCCATTCGCTCTGGTGATAGATTTCCAGTCCGGAGAATTTGGCCTTGTAGCCCATCTTCTGGCTGCCGGGCACCCAATAGCCCAGGTAGACGTAGGGAAGGCCTGCCTCGCGCGCGATGCTGATGTGGTCGAGGATCATGAAAGTGCCGAGCGAATCCTGCGGCTGGTCCGGCGCGTAGAAGGAGTAGACCATGCTGAGGCCGTCCTCCAGCACATCGGTGAGCGACACCGCGGTCAGCTGATTGCTGCCTTCCTCGGCATATTCAACCACCCGGCTGCGCACCGGGGTTTCCTCGATCATCGCGGCGTATTCGAACACATCCATGTCGGCCATGCCGCCGTCTGCGTGGCGGCTGTCCAGATAGCGGCGGAACAGGGCAAACTGGTCCTCTGTCGCCCAGGGCGAGGTCGCCCGGCGTTCAAGGTGCGCGTTGCGCTTCAGGGTGCGCTTCTGACTGCGGCTGGGGCTGAAGGCCGACACATCAATCCGGGCGGACAGGCAGGCCGAACACTCCGAGCAGGACGGCCTGTAGAGCACGTTCTGCGAGCGCCGGAAGCCCTGCTGGCTGAGGCTGTTGTTGAGCTGCTCCACCCCGTCGCCCTGCAGCGCGGTGAACAGCTTCCGCTCCATCCGGCCCTCCAGATAGGGGCAGGGCTGAGGGGCCGTCACGTAGAACTGCGGTGCAATCGGAAGGGTATGGCGCATCGGAACTCTTCGGCAGTTTCGCGGGACAGGTGGAACAAGCGGCAGCTACTCCAACTGATGATAACAACGCGGTTCCGGTGCGCCAAGTGGCCTTGTGGAAAATGGCTTAACGCTGTCTTGCGGAATTCACTCAAACCCGCCGGTTCAGCATGACGGTGCCGAGGAAATGGTCGGTCAACCCCTGGCCGCGCGGCGAGGTCAGCATCAGGATGATCGAGATCACCTGCAGCACCGGGAAGCCCAGCGACAGTGAATAGCCCGCGGTGTGCAGCGCCGCTAGGCCGCTGTCGAGCCGCTGGCCCGCGCTGTCGCGCAGCTCAATCCCGGCAAAGCGCATGCCCCAGGTGGCGGAGCCGTTGGCGATCGTCACGGTCCGGTAGGCAAAGCCGACCGCCAGATACAACAGCGGCCAGATCAAAAGCCCGGTAAACGCGGTCAGCAGCACCGCGGCAGCGCTGAGGGTGAAGATCAGGATGCTGTCGATGACCCAGGCGATCAGACGCTTGGCCGGAACAGACGCATAGAATTCTGCCTGGTAGTCGGGGTCGGGCAGGGCGGTCATGCAAGGGGTCCTTTGCTAGGGGAAAAGGCAGGCAGCGGAAGCCCCGCCCGGACGGGGGCGGGGCAGCCGGAGGAGGGGCAGAGCTTAGTGGCGCTTGGGTTCGCCGCCGGCTTCGTCCTCGTCCTCCGCGTCATCGCCATGATCGGCGGCGCGGGCGCGCTCGTCCATGAACTGGTCGAACTCGGCCTTGTCCTTGGCCTCGCGCAGGCGTTCCAGGAAGGCCTCGAAATCATGCTGTTCCTGCTCCAGGCGGCGCAGCGTATCGGCCTTATAGGCATCAAAGGCGCTGTTGCCCGAGGGTTTCATCGCCGAGAACCCGTGGCGCGCCCAGGCTTTGCCTCTGTGGCGGCAGGAGGATTTGCTGAACATGCGTTTGCTCCAGATCATGTAGAAAAGAAGGGCCAGGCCCACCGGCCAGAAGAACACAAAGCCCAGCACCATAACGGCAATCCAGGCGCCTTTGCCCTTGCTGTCCAGCCAGGCTTCGCTGCGGGAAAACCAGCCCTGCACCGGTGTATGGGGGGCGGTTTGGGTGAAACTCGTCATCGGGGTCCTCCAGGTTGCGGGTGTATGTAAATCCCTTTCACATTATTGCATATCGGGAGCCGCCGCGGGGGTTTCAAGTCCCTATGTGAATCTTTTTCACATGCTCTCTGAAAAGCGGCTGGGCTCAGGCCTGCAAGGGCTGTGTGTCCGGGCGGGAGGCGCAATCCGCCTGCCCGCAGCGGGCAAACTGCCGGCGGACACCCTGGCTGGGGCTCCCGCACCGGCACCGATCACAGGCTGGAGCGGGAGGAGGGAAATCCCGAAGGTGCGCGGCGGCACCTGGGCCGGGGCCCTGCCGCGCGGCATTTCGGCCATTGACGCGGCGGTGCCGCGGGAACAGTGTCAGGGGCATGACGACCGCCCTGCAGATCACCCGCATTCCCCGCCCCTTTGACCCTGAGCTTGGCGCCGAAGCGCGCGCGCTGGTGCCGGCGCTGTCCGGCGAACTGGCCGATCTGGTGGCCGGGGCCTGCGGCTCCAGCCCCTATCTCTCGGAACTCACCGGACGGGAGGCCGGGTGGCTGCCGGAGGCGCTGCAGGATCCCGGCGCGGCGCTGGAAACCATTCTGGCGGATTGCCGGACGCTGGAGGGCGCGCAGCTCAAGCCCGGCCTGCGCCAGGCCAAGCGGCGGCTGGCGCTGCTGACCGCGCTGTGCGACCTCAGCGGCGGCTGGAGCCTGGAGCAGGTGACCGGCGCGCTGACCGAATTCGGCGGGCTGAGCGCGGATGTCGCCATCAAGGCGGAAATCGCCAACCTGATCCGCCGCAAGAAACTGCCGGGCCTGACAGAGGACGACGTGGAAACCGCTGGCGGCCTCACCATCCTGGCGATGGGCAAGATGGGCGCGCATGAGCTGAACTACAGCTCCGACATCGACCTCATCTGCCTGTTCGACGAAACCCGGTTCGATCCGGATGACTTTTATGAGGCGCGCCAGGGCATGGTGCGCGCGACCAAGAACATGTGCGCAGCCCTCAGCGACCGCACCGGTGACGGTTACGTGTTCCGCACCGACCTGCGGCTGCGCCCCGATCCAGCGGTCACGCCCGTCTGCCTGGCGATGGAGGCGGCGGAGCGGTACTATGAGAGCCTGGGCCGCACCTGGGAACGCGCCGCCTATATCAAGGCCCGCCCCTGCGCCGGCGACATCGCCGCGGGCCAGCGGTTTCTCAAGACCCTGCGCCCCTTTGTCTGGCGGCGCCATCTGGATTTTGCCGCCATCCAGGACGCCCATGACATCCGCCTGCGCATCCGGGAAAGCAAGGGCACCGGCGGTGCGCTGAGCGTGCCGGGGCACGACATGAAACTGGGCCGCGGCGGCATCCGCGAAATCGAGTTCTTTACCCAGACCCGGCAGCTGATCGCGGGCGGGCGCGATGAATCCCTGCGCCTGCGCGGCACCGTCGAGGGGCTGGCGGCGCTGGCGGGCAAAGGATGGGTGCCGCAGGACGCGGCAGAGCAGCTGGCGGCGCATTACCGGGCCCACCGGGAGGTCGAGCACCGCATCCAGATGGTGCATGACGCCCAGACCCACCGGATGCCGAAATCCGATGACGGCATCGCCCGTATCGCCTGCCTGATGGACCGCGACCCGGAACCGCTGATGGCGGAAATCAAGGAACGCCTGGAAGACGTGCATGCGCTGACCGAAGGGTTCTTTTCCGCAGGCGCCGTGCCGCCGCCTGCTGCGCTTCCTGCGGAAACGGCGGAACTCGACGGCGCCGTCATCGCCCGCTGGCCGACCTACCCGGCGCTGCGCTCAGCCCGCGGTGCGCAGATCTTCGAACGGCTGAAACCGGAACTGCTGGCCCGGGTTGCCAAGACCGCCAAACCGGCAGAGACGCTGCTGGCGCTTGACGGCTTCCTGGCCGGGCTGCCTGCCGGGGTGCAGCTGTTCTCGCTGTTCGGCGCCAACCCGCAGCTCATCGACCTGCTGATCGATATCGCCGGCACCTCCAGCGAGCTAGCCAGCTTCCTGTCCCGCAACTCCGCCGTGTTTGATGCGGTGATTGGCGGATCCTTCTTTGATCCCTGGCCGGGCGCGGCCGAACTGCGGGGTGAACTGGCCCGCCGCCTGGCCCTGGAAAGCGATTATGAATCCCGCCTCGACGCCACCCGCCGCTGGTGCAAGGAATGGCACTTCCGTATCGGGGTGCATCACCTGCGCGGGCTGATCGACGGCCACCAGGCCGGGGCGCAATACGCCGAACTGGCAGAGGTGGTGATCGCCGGGATCACCCCGGAAGTGGTGGATCACTTCGCCCGTAAACACGGCCCCGCACCGGGCCGCGGCGCGGCGGTGCTGGCGATGGGCTCGCTCGGGGCCGGGCAGATCAACGCGCAATCCGATCTCGACATCATCGTGATCTACGACCCCGGCACGGCAGAGATGTCAGAGGGCAAACGCCCGCTGGCCACGCGCCCCTATTACGCCCGTCTTACCCAGGCTTTTGTCACCGCGCTGTCGGCGCCAATGTCGCAGGGCCGCCTCTACGAGGTCGACATGCGGCTGCGCCCCTCCGGCACCCAGGGTCCGGTGGCGGTCAGCCTGGCGGGTTTCACCCTCTACCAGCAGAACGAGGCCTGGGTCTGGGAGCATCTGGCGCTGACCCGCGCCCGGGTGGTTGCAGGGGAGGACAGCCTGGCCGCGGAAATTGAGGATTTCCGCGCGGGCTTCCTGGCGCAGCCGCGGCCGCGCGGCGAGGTGCAGCACGAGGTGGCGAAGATGCGCGAAAGGCTGGCCGCCGCCAAGGCTCCGGCGGGTGTCTGGGACGCCAAGAACGGGCCCGGGCGGATGATGGATGTGGAGCTGATCTCGCAAGCGGGGGCGCTGACCTCCGGCTCCGGCGCGCGCGATGTGCCCGCAGGCCTGGCCGGGGCTGTCGCTGCCGGATGGCTGAGTGACGCGGATGCAGAATACCTCGGCGCCAGTTACCGGCTATTCTGGTCCGTGCAATGCGCAGCGCGGCTGCTCTCCGGCAAGGCCATCGAGGCTGATGCCATCGGCGAGGGCGGGGCGCAGTTCCTCTGCCGCACCACCGGCTATGCCCGGCTGGATGCTCTGGAGCAGGAGCTGCAGTCCCGCTACACAGGCTGCGCTGCGATCATAGCGGAAGCCTTGCAAGGAGAAGGGGCGGATGAAGGGCAGCAGTGAACACGACCCGCGCGGTCTGATCTACGAATCCTACCGGATCGACGGCATCACCGGCGCGCAATGCCGCAGCATCTTCTTTGACTGGGCGCTGGGCATGGATGCTGCACGTGACAGCCGCGCCGACATTCAGGCGCTGTTGGAGCTTTACGGCACCGACCAGCCGGACCACCCGATGACGGCGGTGCTGCGCGACGGTCTGGCAGGCTCGGAAAAACCGCGCCGCCGCGGCGGCTGGCGCTCGCGCGAGCGGTGACAGGCCCGGACGCGCAGGGGCGCAGGCCGCCGCGCCGGTTCTGCGGCCGGGGGCGAAACGGCCTCTTTCCCTGTTTGGGGCTTACGGATATGAGGGGGGCATGACAGCCTCCCCTGATGCGCCGCAGCGCCCCCGCGTGAAAATGAAGCCCAAGTCCAACGCCCGCGCCATCCGGCACGGGTTTCCTTGGGTTTATGCCAACGAGCTGGTCACCGACCGGCGCACCCGCAATCTGGCGCCCGGCACCCTGGCGGTGCTGGAAGACGAGGCGCAGCGCCCGCTGGGGCTGGTTTCGGTCAATCCCGAAAGCAAGATCATTGCCCGGATGCTGGACCGTGACCCGGAGGCGCAGATTGATCAGGCCTGGTTCGCCGCACGCCTGACCCGCGCGCTTGAGATGCGCGAACGGCTGTATGATGCGCCGTTCTACCGGCTGGTCCATGCCGAATCCGATGGCCTCCCCGGCGTTGTGATAGACCGCTTCGGCGGCACTTGCGTGGTGCAGCCCAACGCCGCCTGGGCCGAGGCGCATCTGGACATGCTCGCCGCCGCCCTGGCAGACGTGACCGGCGCTGAAGTTATCCTGAAAAACGCGACAGGCCGCACCCGCGGGCTGGAAGGCCTCGATGACGTGAACCAGACCCTGCTGGGCGAGGCGCCCGCCGCGCCGGTGCCAGTCATGATGAACGGCGCCACCTATATGGCCGACCTTACCGGCGGCCAGAAGACCGGCCTGTTCTTCGATCAGCGCGAAAACCACGCCTTTGCCGCGCGCCTGACCGCGCCGGGCGCCAAGGTGCTGGATGTGTTCTCCCACGTCGGCGGCTTCGGCCTGGCGATGCTGGCGGGCGGAGCAGGGCAGGCCACCTGCGTCGACGGCTCTGCCGCCGCGCTGGAACTGGCCGTCCAGGGCGCTGAGGCCGGAGGCTTCAAAGACAAGCTCACCGCCCGCCAGGGCGATGCGTTCGACGTGCTGGCGGCCCTGGGGCAGGAGGGCGAGACCTTTGATGTGGTGATCTGCGACCCGCCCGCCTTTGCGCCCTCGAAGCAGGCGCTGGAAGCGGGCTTGCGCGCTTATGAGCGCGTGGCCAAGCTGGCCGCGCCGCTGGTAAAGCCGGGCGGCTACCTCGGCCTGTGCTCCTGCTCGCACGCCGCTGATCTGTCCCGGTTCCGCAACGCCTCGGCCCGCGGCATCGGCAAAGCGGGCCGCTGCGGCGCGCTCATCCACACCGGTTATGCAGGCCCCGACCACCCGCAGCTGCCGCAGCTGGCCGAAAGCGGCTATCTGAAGGCCGTGTTCTTCCGGCTGGACTGACGCAGGTGAAGCTGCTCCTCGACACTTGCGTGCTCTACCCGACGGTGATGCGGGAGATGCTCCTGGGCGCGGCGCGCCTGGGCCATTTCACCCCGCTGTGGTCCGCCCGGATCCTGGGTGAGTGGGAGCGCGCGGCGCTGAAACTCGGCCCCGAAGGCGCGGCGCAGGCATCGGCAGAGATTGCCCTGGCCCGCGCCAATTGGCCCAAGGCCGAAGTCGCCCCCGCACCGGGGATTGAGGCGCGCCTCTGGCTGCCCGACAGCGGTGACACCCATGTGCTTGCCGCCGCCATCGCAGGCCATGCCGACGCCATCGTGACGGTCAACAACAAGGACTTCCCCCGCCACACCCTGGCGGAGGAAGGGCTGGAGCGCCTTGGCCCGGATGAACTCCTCTACCGCTTCTGGCTTCAGGACAGCAGCGGCATGGAGGCGCTCGGCGCGCAGGTGCTGGCCGAGGCCAACCGCCTCTCCGGTGGCGCCTGGCAAATCCGCCCGCTGCTCAAGAAAGCCCGCCTGCCGCGGCTGGCCAAGGCCCTCTCGTCTTCTTTGTGAAAATCCTCCGGGGAGTTTGAGGGGACGGCCCCTCAATCCCGCCCTTGCCGCAGGCTCAGCCCCTGGACCATTTCGCTTCCAGCCGCTCCAGCGCGGCGATACGCTCATCTGTCTTGGGGTGGCTCATCAGCCAGGCAGGCGCCATGCCGGCCCGCGCCTGGGTCAGCTCTTCCAGCTTGGCAAACAGGCTTTTCTGCGGGGCCAGCCCGATCCCCGCCTTGGTCAGCAGCGCTGCGGCATATTCGTCCGCCTCATATTCATCCCCGCGCGACAGCCGCGCCGCCAGCAGCGAGGTCAGCGCCCCGGCAATCCAGGGGCCGATAAAGGGGATGTAACGTCCCAGGATCAGCATCAGCGCCGTGCGCAGCGCATTCTGGCCGGAAAAGTCGATGATCCGCTTACGCGCATGCCCCAGCGCGACATGGCCCAGCTCATGCGCGATCACGCTGGCCAGCTCCTCTGCGCTCACCTCGCCGTTCTGGTATTTGCGGTAAAAGCCGCGGGTGATGAAAATCCGCCCGTCCGGCGCCGCCAGCCCGTTCACCGGGTCGACTTCATAGATATGCACCGGGATGCGGGCGATGTTCAGCGCCGCTGCCAGCCGGTCGGTCAGCCGCTTCAGCCGCGGGTCCGCCAGCTCGGTTGAGCGCTGGTCCAGCTCGCGGCTGGTGCGCCAGACGGAAATCCGGTACATCACAAGGCCATAAAGCACGGCCAGCAGAATTGGCATGAGGCGCAGCATGCTCCAGATATGGGCCGAAACCGCGCCGCCAGCAAGAGGCAGCGGCCCGGAAGCCTTGCATCCAGCGCAGGCCGCCATGCAAAATCCGCACTCGCCGCCGCTTGCCGCATCCATTAAGGGGGCTGAACCCCAACACACTCCAGAACAACGGCATCCGGTACATGGCACCCCTGTCTCAGCTCCGCAACATCGCAGACACAGGCGAGACCCTGCACCGCAGCGGCTGCGCGCCCTACAAGATCGAGAAGTACCTGCAGTTCTATGCCAGAAAGCAGGGCATCAATGTGATCGTGCAGGCCACTCCCACCTCTATCTCCTGCCAGTTCCCGGATGAGGACAACCAGTTCATCATCCGCCGCCTGGAACCCGCCCAGATCAACCTCAGCCTGCTGGCGCGCACCATCATCCGCATCAACGCGGTGGAGGACCCGGGGATCGAGGAGCCGGGCCGCTATCCTGCCTGGCTGATCATGCTGGCCAATATTGCCATTCCGCCTGCCTTCCTGACCCTGATCGGCAGCGCGCTCACCACCATTGCGCTGTCGGCGGTGCTGGGTTTTCTGGTCTGGCTCTGCCAGCTGTTCTGCCGCGGCGACCGGGTGATCCTGGTCGAATTTCTGTCGGCGCTGGTAGCGGGGCTGGCGGTGTCGCTGGTCAGCAGCATGGGGGTGGAGGTTCCGGTCTGGGGCACCTGCATCGCCGCCATCGTGCTGTTCGTGCCGGGGCTGTCGATTGCCAACTCCCTGGAATGCCTGGCCTTCAACGACGTGATCTCCGGCTCCAGCCTGTTTGCCCAGTCGATCTTCGTGCTGATGAAACTTTTCATCGGCATCTACATCGGCGTCAGCATCGGCGCGGCACTGTGGGGGGCAACGCCGCATGTGGAGAATGTGAACGAAGTTTTGTGGTGGATGCCCTATCTGGCGCTGCCCGCGCTGTCGTTCTCGATCGGGGTGATCTTCAATGCCCGGCTGGTGGATATCGTGCGGGCACTGCCGGTTACGGTGCTGGGCATGTGGGGGCCGCTCTACCTCGGCTTCGGCGGCGGCTGGATCGTCGGCACCTGGGTCACCGCCATGTGCATCACGCTGTACGGCACCTGGCTTGCCAAAACGCTGAACCTGACCGGTGCGATCTACATCGTGCAGGGCATCCCGATTCTGGTCCCCGGCAGCCGGGTGCTGATGAGCGCGACGCAATCGCTGTTCAATGAAACCCTGATGGCGGACGCCAGCATCGGCCTGTCGGCCCTGCTGATGTTCTCGGCCATCGTGGCGGGGCAGGTGACGGCGCTGGCGCTTTATGCGCAGAAGAACCGCAACCTCGCCAGTTAGGCGCTCTGTTCTGCCGCGGGCAGTTCCCAATCCCCGCCGGTCAGGGGCGCATCGGTGGCCGCGGGCCAGCCGCTGGCCGTCACCGCATCCTGCAGCGCGGCATAACACTCGGGATCAATGCCGGGACCGGCCAGTTCATCCATGATGGCATAGGTCTTCTCCAGCGGCAGCGCTGCGCGGTAGGGACGCTCGGCGGTCAGCGCGTCAAAGATATCGGCCACCGCCATCACCCTCATTTCCTGCGACAGCTGGCTGGCGTCCAGCCCGTAGGGGTAGCCCTTGCCGTCAAGCCGTTCGTGATGCGCAGCGCTCACATCCGCAAGCTCGCGGAAGGCGGCAATCCGGCTCAGCACCTCATGGCCCAGCACCGGGTGGCGCTTCATCAGGGCAAACTCCTCATCGGTCAGCTTGCCGGGCTTGTCCAAGATGGTGTTGGAGATCCCAAGTTTGCCGATGTCATGCAACAGCGCGCCGCGCACCATCCAGCGGCGCCGCTCGGGAGAGTACCCCAGCTGGTCGCAGATCAGCCCGGTGTAACGCGCAACCCGCTGCGAGTGGCCGTGGGTAAAGGGGCTCTTGGCGTCAATAACCAGCGAAAACGCCCGGGCGATCTCATCCAGGTAGTCTTCATTCACGGCGTGGATATGCTGCGCCTGCGGGGTGGCAAAGACCTCTGCCTCCAGCCCCGAGTCCTGCAGATCAGCCAGGAAGCCGGGACGGCGGATCACTTCGGTGAAGACCGGTACAAGATCCGGGTCGAACCAGCTGCCTGCGCGGGCTTCCAGCTCCGCCGCTGCGGCCTCCGCCCCTGCACTGGCGGTAAAGACGTCTGCCACCTGCGCCATCAGCGCGATGCGCGCAAACAGCGGGATTGCTGCGCCTTTCAGGCCCTGCGGCTGGCCGCCGCCGTCCCAGTGCTCATCCAGACTGGCGATGCCCTCCGCCACATCCTCGGAGAAGCGCATCTGCCGGGCGATACTGGCGCCGCGGTTGCAGCGGGTCTGGATCAGCTCGCCCGCCAGCTGGCCGTTCCGGGCAATCACATGGCCCAGCGTTTTCAGCTTTTGCAGCGGGCTGGACCCCAGCGCGGTGTTGCGCAGCAAAAACTCGATGCCCTGGCGTGCGCCGCTCACCGTCTTGAAGTTCTGTTTGAAGGACAGATCATCGGTCAGGTACAGCTGGCAGATGCGGGCCGCGTTGGAGCTGCACCCGAGATCCTTCAGCAGCAGTGTGAAATAAAGGTCGGAGCGCGCCTGCGGCGGCAGCTCCAGCTCCCGCGCGGCCTGCATGCCGATCCAGCAGCAGCGGACGCAATGGCCCTCAGGCTGGCCTTCGGTCAGATCGAGGGCATGGCTGAGCGCTCCCAGCAGCTCCCCCAGCCGCAGGGTGCCCTGCGGTGCGGCTCTGCCGGACTGGCCGGGACTGGAGGGGGAGAAGATATATGTCATGGGCCTTCGGCAGGGCAATTGCGAAAGGCCCATGACAGCACGGGCAGGATTAACCTGCCCTTACCCGGCGCAGGATAAGGGTGGGGTCTCTGCGCCGGATTTTCTTAAAATTTCCGGGGCCGCCGTTTGGCAGCCCCGCAGTCTGAATTCAGAGGCCGCCGCTAGGCAGCCCCCAGGGCCCCGGCCCTAGTTCACACCCAGTTTTCCCGGGAATTCGATGTTGATTTCGAGGCTGGACAGCTCATCGCCGCGCTCCATCCGGATGTCGATCGCCTCGTCGCCGATCTGCATGTGGCGGCGGATCACTTCCAGGATCTCGCGCTGCAGCTGCGGCAGGCAGTCGGGGCGGGCGCCGCCGCTGCCGCTGCGCTCATGCGCCAGCAGGATCTGCAGCCGTTCCTTGGCAGTATTGGCAGAGGCTTTGCGGGGGCGGAGGGAAAATCCGAACATTGCTTACACCGCCCGGCGGAACAGCCGCTGCAGCAGGCCGCGGCGGGGATCTGCGGCAATCCGCATCTCGATCTGCTCGCCGATCAGCCGGCCCACCGCGTCCTCATAGGCCGCAGCCGCCGCCGACGGGTCGTCCAGCACCACCGGCACGCCCAGGTTGGAGGCGCGCAGCACCGCCGGGCTTTCGGGGATGATGCCCAGGAGCGGCACCGCCAGAACCTCCAGCACATCCTCCACCGTCATCATCTCGCCGCTGTCGATGCGGGATTTGTCGTGGCGGGTGATCAGCACCTGCGCCTTCACCGGCTCTGCGCCGCTCTTGCTGGCGCGTTCAGTGATGCTGTTCAGCAGCCCCAGAACCCGGTCACTGTCCCGGACAGACGACACTTCGGGGTTGGTGACCACAATCGCCTCATCGGCAAAATGCATCGCCATCTGGGCGCCGCGCTCGATCCCTGCCGGGCTGTCGCAGATGATATAATCGAACTCCTGGCGCAGCTCTTCCAGAACCCGTTCAACACCCTCTTTGGTCAGCGCGTCCTTGTCGCGGGTCTGCGAGGTCGGCAGCACCGACAGGTTTTCCAGCCGCCGGTCGCGGATCAGCGCCTGCTTCAGCTTGGCGTCGCCCTGGATCACGTTGATAAAGTCGAACACCACCCGGCGCTCGCAGCCCATGATCATGTCCAGGTTGCGCAATCCGACGTCGAAGTCGATCACCACCGTCTTGTGGCCGCGCCGCGCCAGCTCGGCGCCTACTGCCGCCGAGGTTGTGGTCTTACCGACACCGCCCTTGCCCGAGGTGACAACGATCACCCGGCCCAGCGGTTCTTCCAGTTTCAGGTCCTTGCTCATTCGTCCTGCCTCTCTCATTCCAGCCCTCTTAACAGCCTTCATCCCAAGGCTTCCACACACAGCCGCTCGTCCTGCAGGAACACCTGCACCGGGCGGTTCAGCAGCTCCGGCTCCAAATTCTCGTTTGTCCGGTACAGCCCGGCGACCGCCAAAAGCTCCGCGTCCAGGCTGTTGCAAAAGATCCGGGCGGTCTCGTCGCCCTCGGCGCCGGCCATGGCGCGGCCGCGCAGGCGGCCATAAACATGAATGCTGCCGCGCGCGATCAGCTCGGCGCCCGAGCTCACCGGCCCGACCACTACTAGATCGCCGCCTTCGGCCACCACCGTCTGGCCGGAGCGCACCGGCTGGGTGATCAGCCGGTTTTCCGGCGGCCTGAGTTTTTTGGGGATTTCGCGGCGCGGGCCGGGCCTGGTACTGCCTTCCATGTTGAGCGGCGCATCCTTGCCGCTGGCAATGGTGATCAGCCCGGCGTCCTCAGCCGCGGAGATCTGTTCCGGCGTGGCATTCTGCACCCCGAACACTGCCAGCCCGCGGCTGCGCAAGCAGTCCGTCAGCGCCCGCAGCTCTGCCGGGCGGGACAGGCCGGGCGCCTGCGCCAGATCCAGAATCAGCGGCGCGCCGTCGAAAAAGTGGGGGTTCCAGCGCAGCTGCGCGTCCAGTGCCGCGTAGAACGCCTGGTCCAGCGGCCCGTTCTCCGGGCGCAGCGCAACGGCGGTGAAATACCGCCCGCGGATCTGAAACGGCTTCACGGTGGCAGCGGGGGGCGCGCCACGGGGGGATATGTCTTGATGCGGCACGCTCACGCGATGCTCCTGCTCGGGGAATGCGGTTTTGGTCCGCGGCTTCTTTTCCTCTTGCGTAGCGTCAGCGGCATGGCCCGTTCAACCGGGGCGCGGCTGCTTCGGCGGACATGCGCCGGATGCCGCAGGCACCGGCGGATTTCCGCACGCGGACTGCTTCAGGTTGCGCAGAAAACCGTTGGCAAAGCGGGACTGGCGGCGGCTACAGCCGCAGCGGTTCGGACTGGCCCGAGGTTTCAAGGTCCCAGATTGCGGCCCATTGCGTGTCTTGCCTTTCCAGGATCAGATAGTTCCGTTCCGCCGCATAGCGCTCGGCCTGGCCGGGGATCTTGCGGATGCGGACAGGGTGGCCGGGCAGGGGGGCATCCCCCAGCCAAGACAGCATTCCCAACACCCGCGCCCAGGCCTTGGGAGGCGCCCGGTGGGAAATGCCGGAGGCGACCAGCTGGTGCAGCGTCTTGCCGCCGCCCAGGGGCATCTCGGCGCGCGCCGCCAGGTGGATCTCGCCGGACACGGCGGTGACCTGCTGGCCGTCCTTGGCGGCGGTATCCCGCATCATCCGCAGCATCCGCCGCCAGGAGGCCCGGTGCGCCCGGCTCTGCCACTGGTCGCGCAGGTCGTCCTCATACTTCTGCATCCGCGGCGTCAGCACCATCAGCAGCTCCAGCAGCGACAGCCGCGGCCCCAGCAGGGGCACGCTGGACAGCAGGAAGGTCTGCCCCGGCGCGGAGCGCTTGACCTCGGCCTTCATCATCCGCCAGCCGCCGCGCGCCATCACCCGGCGGCGGCTGCGCTCCGAGCGCAGATCGGGCGCCAGCAGCCGCAACCCCGGAGCCTCGATGCACCAGCCCAGATGGGTGCCATCAGGATCGGCAAACCGCGCGGGCAGGTCCCCGTGGCAGCAGCCGTGCTGAAACAGCAGCGCTGCTTCCCGGGCTGTCGCAAACAGTGTCTGGCCCACCGGCGAATAGGTGCTGGAGCGGCGCAGCGATCCCCAGCCGTCGCATATATCGTGGTCGTCCCATTGCATCAGCGAGGGCACGCGGGCCGCGAGCCAGGCCAGCTCCGGCGCGCTGTAGACCGCCAGGTAGCGGTGCAGAAAGCCCTCCCGCAGATGCGCGCGCAGGCTGTCCAGATCCTCCCGCGAGGGATCGCGCGGCAATTTGTCCGGCCAGCCATCGCTCAGCCGGTGGCCGTCCGTCACCTCATCGGCGTAGACCTGATCGCCGCCGTGCAGCAGCAGCGAGAAGGGGCGCTTGCGGTGCTCCGCACCCATCCGCGCCCACATGGCGTTGCGCTCTTTGCCGTCGCGGTCCAGGTCGCCATGCTCCTCGCCGTTGCAGGAAGCATAGGCGATCCGCATATCCCCGCCGAAACCGCCCGCGACCTCAAAGCTCTGCCCGTTCCACTGATAGCTGGAGGGCCGGTCCGCAGGCAGGGAAAAGCGCGCGCGCAGAACCGAAACGCTCGCGTATTCCGCCAGCGGTTCGGCCTGACGGTCCATACCGTCGAGCGAGACAGGCGGCACGGTTTGCCCCTTGGGCGCAATGAACAGCGCCGCAAGCTGCATCTGGCCATCGCGCAGATCGTCAAGGATCAGAATGGGGCCGGTGATGGAGTGGTTGCTGCTCATTCAGCAACAGGACCTAGGTGCGGCGGCTGCCGCAATCAACCGTCTGCAGGGCTGCAGAGGGGGATTTGCAGGGGCTGCGGCGGAATTGCCCGTGGCGCGGCAAGGCAACGCGTGGTCAAGATGCGCAATACGCCCGGCCCGGATGACCCCAAGGCCGCTTAAGCATTGATCCGGAGAAATTTTATGCAGTGGACTTTTCTTGCAGCGTCAGCGCTGGCAGCTTTGTGGATGGGGGTGCATGCCGTGGTCGGCGGCCGCGAATGCGCCGTGCCGCTCGCGCAGGACCGCAGCCTGCCTGATGCGGTGCGCGAAACCACATTGCTCTGCTGGCATTTGGTGACAGGGTTCCTTGGCCTGATGGCCCTGTTTCTGTTCCTCGGCGCCCGCGGTTCGGCGGATATGGCCCTGGCCGGAACGCTGATGGCAGCGGCCACGGCCGCAGCGGGCATCCTGGTGCCGCCGCTGCGCCGGGTGGGCTACGGCCTGCTGCCGCAGGGCTGGCTGTTCGTCCCAATCGCGGTTCTGGGCGGCTGGGGCTTGTTGGCGGGCTGACGTCCCGATCCGCGAAGCGAGGCGGTGCTCCCGCCCGTGCGGCCTGCATTGGAAATGCCGTCCTCCCGGTTGGGTCCGGCGCGCATCCTGCTTGCCCCGGCAAGCAGGATGCCGTGCCCAAGGCCGCCAAGGGGGGCTGGCGCAAGCCAGCGCACCTGCGGGCGCGGGAGGGCCGCTTGGCGCGGCTGCACAGGCTTCTCAAAAAGGGGGAAGGCCTAGCGGCTCAGCTCCCGCATGCCGCGTTCCAGCCCGTCCAGCGTCATCGGCACCATGCGGTCCTCAAAGATCTCCCGGATCATGCTGATTGAATGGGTGTAATCCCAATACTTCTCCGGCACCGGGTTGATCCACAGGTTCGACGCCCAGGCGTCGCGCGCACGCTGCAGCCAGACCTGGCCCGCTTCCTCGTTCCAATGCTCATTGGCCCCGCCGGGATAGGCGATCTCATAAGGCGACATCGAGGCATCCCCCACAAAGATGCACTTGTAATCCGGCCCGTAGGTGCGCAGCACCTCATGGGTCGGGATCTTCTCGTCCCAGCGCCGCCGGTTGTCGCGCCAGACGCCCTCATAAAGGCAATTGTGGAAATAGTAGTATTCCAAATGCTTGAACTCTGCCCGCGCGGCAGAGAACAGCTCCTCCACCACCTGAATATGCGGATCCATCGAGCCGCCGACGTCCAGGAACAGCAAGACCTTCACCGCATTGTGCCGCTCGGGCCGGGTCTTCACATCCAGATAGCCGTGCTCGGCGGTGGAGCGGATGGTGCCGTCCAGATCCAGCTCCTCCTGCGCGCCCTCGCGGACCCAGCGGCGGAGGCGTTTCAGCGCCACCTTGATGTTGCGGGTGCCGAGTTCGACATCGCCGTCGAGGTTCTTGAACTCGCGCTTGTCCCAGACCTTGACCGCGCGCTGGTGGCGGCTCTTGTCCTGCCCGATCCGCACGCCCTCGGGGTTGTAGCCATAGGCGCCAAAGGGCGAGGTGCCGGCGGTGCCGATCCACTTGTTGCCGCCCTGGTGGCGGCCCTGCTGTTCCTTGAGGCGCTCCTTCAGCGTCTCCATCAGCTTGTCGAAACCGCCAAGCGCCTCGATCTCAGCCTTCTCCTCTGCGCTCAGATGCTTTTCCGCCATCTTGCGCAGCCACTCCTCGGGAATGTCCACCGCCTCCATCACGGCCTCGGCGGGGATCGCCTCCAGCCCTTCAAAGGTGGCAGCAAAGGCGCGGTCGAACTTGTCGATGTTGCGCTCATCCTTCACCATTGCGGCGCGGGCGAGGAAGTAGAAGGCCTCGATGTCATAGGTCGCCAGCCCCGCCTTCATTCCCTCAAGGAACGTCAGGTACTCGCGCAGGCTGACCGGAATGGACGCCTTGCGCAGGTTTTCAAAGAAGGGCTGGAACATCGCAGAGCCTCCGGCAGGGTTACGCCAGCACCCGGTGTGTCAGAATGGTTGCCAGCAGGCCGAGAATACCAAAAACGATGGCATAGACAGCCCCGTATTGCAGCATGTCCAGGGTGTTGCCGCCACGTTTGCGGGCCTTCATCGCGCCAATCAGAGCGCCCAGCACCAAGCCGGCGATTACGATCATGTCTCTATCCGTTTCTGTTCAGTCACTGCCGGATCAGGGGGCAGAGGGGCGCAGCGCGGCGATTTCCTCCAGCCGCGCCTCGACCACCCAATCCGGACCAAAGCCGTACCTTGCCCATCCCAGGCTGTCCAGCCTGACCCGGCGGGCTTCGACGCTGCGGCCCTCCAGCTCCAGCGCCTCCGCCTGCAGCATCAGCAGCGTCGACAGCAGCGCCGCGTTCTCATGCGCTGCCGCGGTGTCCGCCGCCGGTCCCAGCCGCGCCAGCGCCGCCGCCCCGTTGCCGGTGGCAATCTCATAGGCGGCCAGCTGCACCGTCAGCTTGGCCTGATGCATCCGGGTGCCGGGCAGGCCCCGCAGGTAGCTCATTGCGGTGCGGAAGTGCTGCAGCGCCAGCTCCGGCTCGCGGACGTGCAGCATCCGGCCCAGTGTATAATGGCTCAGGGCGCGGCGGTGGTCCTGCCAGCCCAGGTCGCGGGCAATCTCCGCAGCCCGGTTGGCGGCCCGCAGCCGGTCCCGCGGCGAGGCGCTTGGCCCAAGCGCCTGCTCATAGGCGGCGATCCAGGCCCGCGGCGTTTCCGGCAGCCAGACGGCGGCGGTGCGGGTGCCGCCCGGATTGAGCCGCGCCAGCACCGCGGGCAGCTGCTCTGCCACTTCGGCCCGGCTCATGCCGGTGCGCAGCTCTGGCGCGTAGGTGGCGCGCAGGATCAGCATGTCAAAGCCTGTCAGCACCGCATGGATATTGTCATCGTTGAAGATCGAATCCGGCAGCCGGTAGAGATCGTTCAGCGGGCCGAGCGCCTGGGCCAGCTCCTCATGCAGGCAGTCGCGCACCTCCTGCGGGCTGGTGTCATTGGGGATGAACACCGCCAGCCGCTCGCGGCTGCGCAACAGCGACCAGTTGGTGCGCGCGCTGCGCCGGTTGCGCCGGTACTCACTCAGCGAGGACACATTCGGCACCACGAAACAGGCCGCCTTGGGCAATGCCCGCCGGATCTCCGCGCGGGAGACCGACTGGATGGTGATGCCGGCACTGTCGCCGGACACCCGGCGGATCGGGATCCCGGCCTCGTCCCGCAGCCGTGCCAAAAGCGCGTTGAGGTCGCGGCTGAACCCCGGGGCGGGGCTGCCCGTCACCCGCAGGGTGACTGGGCCTTCGAACCGGGTGAACTGGGGCAGGGTGCTGCCGCCTTCCAGCCGGAAATGCAGGTCCAGGAAATCGCGCGCAATATCTGCGTTGGAGCGCTGCGGCGGCTGCGGCCGGCGGGCGGGGAACACCTTGACCGGCGGCAGCGCGGCCGGGGCTGCTGCCGCCCGGGTCGGCGCCTCCACCCGGGCTGAGGGGACGGAACAGGCGGCCAGCGCCAGCAGCGCCGCTGCGGCGGCAGCGCCCCGCAGCAGGCGCAGGGCCTGACGGCAAGCGGGCAGGTGTGAAACCGGGGCAGCGTCAGCAGGCAATCAGGCGTCTCCTATCAGCCCGGACATGGCAGCCCGGCTCTTACCACTCTGATAGGGGAATGCGGCAGCAATTTGAAGGAAAACGGGAGGGCGCCGGACAACGGCGCCTGCCGGGTGGTGCAAGCGGGCGTCAGCGCCGCCCGCGGGCCATGAACGCGAGGCGTTCGAACAGATGCACGTCCTGCTCGTTTTTCAGCAGCGCCCCATGCAGCTTGGGCAGCGCGCTGGCGCCGTCGCGGGCGATGTCCTCCGGGCTCAGATCCTCGGCCAGCAGCAGTTTCAGCCAGTCGATCACCTCCGAGGTTGACGGTTTTTTCTTCAGCCCCTGGGTATCGCGGATCTCATAGAACTGGGTCAGCGCAGCGGTCAGCAGGGCGTCCTTGATGCCGGGGTGATGCACCTCGACGATCTTCTTCATCGTCTCCGCATCCGGGAAGCGGATGTAGTGGAAGAAGCAGCGGCGCAAAAAGGCGTCCGGCAGTTCTTTTTCGTTGTTGGAGGTGATGATCATGATCGGACGGTGCCTTGCCTTGACCGTCTCGCCGGTCTCGTAGACGTGGAACTCCATCTTGTCGAGCTCCTGCAGCAGGTCATTGGGGAATTCGATGTCGGCCTTGTCGATCTCGTCGATCAGCAAAACGACTTTCTCGTCCGCCTCAAAGGCCTCCCACAGCTTGCCCTTTTTGATGTAGTTCCTGACGTCATGCACCCGTTCGTCGCCCAGCTGGCTGTCGCGCAAGCGGCTGACGGCGTCATATTCATAGAGGCCCTGCTGCGCGCGGGTGGTGGACTTCACATTCCACTCGATCATCCGAAGCCCCAGCGCCTCTGCAACCTGCTTGGCCAGCTCGGTCTTGCCGGTGCCCGGCTCGCCCTTGACCAGCAGCGGCCGCTCCAGTGTCACTGCCGCATTGACCGCAACTTTCAAATCATCCGTTGCGACATATTCTTTAGTGCCCTGAAATTGCATATCTTTCCTGTTCCAGTCATGATCGGTGCCGCAGCGCCCAGTTCTTATCAAGGTTTTAACCAAACCGCGCCACTATTGTGTAGTGACATTCCTTCCCGATAGGGATAAACGCTGCGGCAGAGGGGGAGCCAAAATGTTCAGGTGCAAATTATGACCAGCATTATGGGCCAGACCGAAGGAGCCGAAATGAAGCAAGAAGTGTTTCTGCCGGACGACTACCGACCGGCCGAAGATGAGCCGTTCATGAACGAACGGCAGCTTGAGTATTTCCGACGCAAGCTATTGAATTGGAAGCAGGAACTACTGTCCGACAGCCGCGATACAATCGAAGGGCTGCAGGACAACACCCGCAATATTCCCGATGTCGCCGACCGTGCCAGTGAAGAGACCGACCGCGCGCTGGAATTGCGCACCCGCGACCGCCAGCGCAAGCTGGTCGCCAAGATCGACTCTGCGCTGCGCCGCATTGACGAGGGCGAATACGGTTATTGCGAGGTGACCGGCGATCCGATCTCGCTGAAGCGCCTGGATGCGCGTCCAATCGCCACCATGAGCCTGGAAGCGCAAGAGCGCCACGAGCGCCGCGAAAAGGTCCACCGCGACGACTGACCGCTGGCTGCAGCGGACAAACCGACAATTTGATGACGCCGGGGTCTTTTGCTCCGGCGTTTTTTGTTTCATTGGGAACAGGCGGAGAATCTGCAGGAGCCCATGGAACTCAAAGGCCTGAAAATAACCGTTATCGGCGCCGGAATCGGCGGTCTGACCGCAGCGCTGGCGCTGCGCCGCCAGGGCGCCAGCGTGACCGTTCTGGAACAGGCCGAAGCAATCTCCGAGGTGGGCGCCGGTCTGCAGATCACCCCCAACGGGGTTGCGGTGCTGCAGGCTCTGGGGCTGGCGGATGACCTGGCCTGGTGCTCTCAGCGGGCGCGCGCCGTGGTGCTGCGCGGTCACCGCCGAGGCACTGAGGTGCTGCGGCTGGATCTCGATGAATACGCCGCCGGTTTGCGCTATTACTTCGTGCACCGCTCCGACCTGATCGGCATTCTGGCCGGTGCCGCGCGGCGCGAAGGCGTGCAGGTGCGGCTGCTGCAAAAGGCGGAGCGGGTGGAGCCCGGGCCGCAGCCCGTTGTGCATCTTGGCAATGGCGCCCAATGCGGCGGCGATCTGGTGGTGGGCGCCGACGGGCTGCACTCCAAGGCCCGCGTGGCGCTGAACGGCGAGCGCAATCCCACGTTCACCGGCCAGGTGGCCTGGCGCGCCACCGTGCCGAACCACCTGAACCTGCCGCCGGAGGCGCAGGTTTTCATGGGGCCTGGGCGGCATCTGGTGGCCTATCCCCTGCGCGATGGCAGCCTGATGAACCTGGTCGCGGTGCAGGAGCGCCGCGCCTGGGCCGAGGAAGGCTGGAACTTCAAGGACGATCCCGCCAATCTGCGCGCCGCCTTTGCCGGTTTCGGCGGCAGCGCCGCAGCGCTGCTGGAAGCGGTGGAGGAGGTGCTGCTGTGGGGGCTGTTCCGCCATCCGGTAGCGGCCAGCTGGCATGGGGAAAACACCGCGATCCTGGGCGACGCCGCGCATCCGACGCTGCCATTTATGGCCCAGGGCGCCAATCTGGCGCTGGAGGATGCCTGGGTGCTGGCCCGGTCCCTGCAGGAGTCGGCGGGGGTGAAGGCCGGGCTTGCGCTTTATCAGTCGCGCCGCCGCGACCGGGCGGAGAAAGTGGTGCAGGCGGCCAGCAGCAATGCCTGGAAATACCACCTGCGGGCGCCGCTCAGCTGGCCTGCGCATCAGGTGCTGAAACTGGGCGGCCGCTTTGCGCCGGACAGGATGGTCAGCCAGTTCGACTGGATCTACCGCCACGACGTCACCGCCTGAGGCGGGGCAGGCGGGGGTCTCCCGCCGGCCGCAGTCTCATTTGTGAAATGAGCCGCTCCCGTTGGGCCGGGCGCCGCGCCGGGGCGCGGCGCGGGCGGCGCCTAGATGTCCAGGTCGACCCACACCGGCACGTGGTCGGAGGGTTTTTCCCGGCCGCGCACGTCCTTGTCGATCTGGCAATCCAGCAAGAGGTCGGCGGCCTGCGGCGTCAGCAGGAAGTGGTCGATGCGGATGCCGTCGCCGCGGTTCCAGGCCCCGGCCTGGTAGTCCCAGAAGGAATAGTGGCCCGGGCCCTGGTGCCGGGCGCGGAAGGCCTCTGTAAAGCCCAGGTTGACGATCCGCTGGAAGGCGGCGCGGCTTTCCGGGCGGAACAGCGCATCCTCGGCCCAGGCCTCCGGCCGCTTGGCATCTTCGGCTTGCGGGATGATGTTGTAATCGCCGGCCATCAGCGCGGGCATCTCATCGGCCAGCAGCGCTTCGGCCCGTGCCTTCAGCCGCTCCATCCAGGCGAGCTTATAGGCGTATTTGCCGCCTGCCACCGGGCTGCCGTCCGCGTCCAGCTCCACCGGGTTGCCGTTGGGCAGGTACAGGCCGCAGATGCGGATCGCCTGCTTGCCCACCACCGTGGCCTCGATCCAGCGCGCCTGTTCGTCGCTGTCATCGCCGGGCAGGCCGCGGCGCACATCCTCCAGCGGCAGTTTTGACAGGATCGCCACCCCGTTAAAGCTTTTCTGGCCGTGGGTCTCCACGTTATAGCCGCGCTCCTCGAAGATTTCGCGCGGAAACGCCTCATCCACGGATTTGATTTCCTGCAGCAGCACCACATCCGGCTGCGCCTCATCCAGCCACTCCGGCAGCGCCTGGGCCCGGGCCTTGATGCCATTGATGTTGAAGGTGGCGATTTTCATGGCTTGTCTCCGGCGCAGGTTGCGGTATGTGAAGCCGATCTATCGCTGAATCAGCGCCGGGGGGCAAGCCCGGCACCGGTGCCGCGAATCACCAAGGCGCCGCCGAATCATCCGGTTTTGCGTTTGTGAAAAATAACCCTCAGGTTGATTATATTTATTTTGCAAAAATAGACGTGTGAATAACGCGGTGAATATTCTGTGGATTAATTGAATTAAATTAAAAATCACAAAAAATAACGCGACGAAGTTGAAGTTAAAAATCAAAGGAAATGCAATGTGAAATTGCATTTTATGTTTGCGCTGTATCCCGGCCGTGCCAGCGTCAAGGAGCCTTTTGTCAAAAACGAATGGGGTTCCAACATGACTGCTCAGCGTAAAATCCAGACCATCCATGCAGCCCGCCCGGCCGCAAGCACCAGCCTGTTTGCGGGTGATGCCACAGAGATGTTTTCTTCCGGCTCCGCGCCGGAATGCACTGCGGATCTGACGGCCGGGGAGGGCGCGGCACTGTTTTCTTCAGGCTCGCTGCCGCAAACGGCCGAGTACTGGTCTGGCGGGGAAACCGGTTTGTATTCGTCCGGCTCGGCACCCATGGCCCACGGCGAAACCGCAGCGGGCGACCTGGTGGAAATGTTCTCCTCCGGTTCGGCGCCGGCGGCGCAAAGCGATGCTGCCGCAGGTGATCTGGTGCAGTTGTTTTCCTCCGGGTCAGCCCCGCAGGCTCAATCAGAAGTTGCCGAAGGCGGCCTGACAGAGATGTTCTCTTCCGGTTCCGCCCCTGCGGCGGGTGAAACTGCATCCGGGGATCTGACGGAAATGTTCTCTTCCGGCTCAGCGCCCGCGGCAACGGCAGAGGCCGGCACGGGCGAGGGCACCCATCTGTTCTCTTCTGGGTCCGCACCGGCAGCGGGTGCGCGCACCAGCGCTGGTGATGCCACCCGGCTGTTTTCCTCGGGCAGCTGAGCGAAACGGGGCCGGTCTCCCTCCCGGCCCCCGATCAGGGGCGGCTCCGCCTGCGGGGCCGCTGCCGCGCCGCTTCGATCCGGTATCCATCCGCAAGAGGTTTCCATGGCCGAAATCATCCCGTTTTTCCCGCCCGCCGCCCGCCAGTCCCGGGCCGATGCCCAGAAGGCGCTGATCGCCGGTTTCGCCTTGCACCGGCGCAGCCAGGAGGACGTTTTCTGGCTCAAGGAAAACGCCGAGCTTCTCAACATTCTGGAATGCACAGGGGCGGATGTTGCCGCGGACGCCCTGCAGCCCCTGCTGCCGTTTTACGACGGCGCAGCGCGCCATATCAGTTTTTTCCGCCAGTACTACCGCTTTATACTGTCAATCTGCCTGGACCTGGAGGACTTGGGTCTGCCGGGGCAGACCGGGGCGCAGATTGCCCAATGGGTTTCCGCCCAAGGGCTGGCCCAGGCAGAGCTGTCGGACCTGCAGCGGGCAGAGGCCCGCCGCCTGCTGGCGCGGCGCGGCATCGCTCTGCGGGACGAGGGGCTGGACGACCGGCTCCGCGGCTTTATCTCCCGTCCTCAAACCTTTGCTATTCCGAACAAAAAGGCCGCCTATGAGCTGACCCATATCGTGTTTTACCTGTCCGAGTACGGGCGCCGGGATCCAGCCCTGCCGGCGGCTGCCGTGACGAGCCTGGAATTTGCGGGCCTGGTGGCGTTTCTCGACCAGAATGCTGACCTGCTGGCGGAGATCTGCATCGCCATGCGTTACGCCCGGCAGCAGCCGCCGGCCGCGTGGGAGGCTTGGATCGACGGGCAAGTTTCCGCTTATATACTCGCTAAAGATGAATTTTCTGGACTTCATGATGCGTATCACGAGTACTTTCTAGTCAACTGGCTCATGCTGCTGTCTGGCCGTTCGGCCTTCCGGCAGCCGGTTCCCCCGGGGGCTTTGCATGTGTCGGCGCAGCAGGGAGGGAGCATTTTGAGGAGCCTGTCTGAAGCCGTGTTTGATGCCGGAGCGGCCCGCGCCAGCTGGAGCGCCGTGAAAGCCCGCGCCGAAGCGGCGCTGAGCGAGGAGCAGCATCGCATTCTTTCCGCGGCGGAGCGCAGCTGCGCCGGATTTGCCGGATTTTTCGAAGGCTTTGCCCGTGCAGGCAGCGCGGGAGCGGCATGATGCGCTGCTCCCGCAACCAGGCCCTGGCCGGGGCGCTGCTGGTGATCGCCTATACCGGGCTGATCGCCTCTGCCGACGGGATCACCAAGCTGCTTGCGGGCCAATACGCAGCGGCCCAGCTCTATGCGCTGTCCGGTGCCATGGTTGCGGGGTTTTGCCTGCTGGCGGACCGGCTGCCTGCTGTGCGCGGCGGCTTCCGCACGCGGTGCCCGCGGGCGATGGCCTTGCGCTCCGGTGCGACGCTGGTTGCGGCGGTGTGCTTTTTCTATGCCTTCCGGCTGCTGCCCTTTGCCGAGGTGTTTGTGTTCATCGGGCTGATGCCGCTGCTGGCGGGCGCCATGTCCGGGCTGGTGCTGAAGGAGCCGGTGCGCCCGGCCGCCTGGGCGGCGCTTGGCGCTGGTTTTGCAGGCGTGCTGTTTCTGTTTCCGGGCGGGGTTGCCTCCGCCTCGCTGGGCCATCTCGTGGCTTTGGCCGCCGCGGTTTCCGGCACATTTTCCATGACACTGGCGCGGTTTATCGGGCGGTATGAAAGTAACTCATTGGCGCAGGTCTTTTATCCCAACCTGACCATCTGCCTGGTGATGCTGCTGCTGCTGCCCTTTGTCTGGATCCCGATGCCGCTGGCGGATGCGGGCTGGGCTGCGGCTTATGCCTTCCTGTTGTTCGGCGCACGCTGGCTTCTGGTGGTGGCGCTGCGGCTCTTGGCCTCCTACGCCGTCACCCCTTTGATGAATTTGCAGTTCATCTGGATGGCGGTGATCGGCGCGGTGTTCTTTGGCGAATTCCCGCCCGCGACCACTTATGCCGGCGGTGTTATCGTCATTGCCTCGGGCCTTTATCTGGTCTGGGACCAGTTCGCCCCGGCGCTGCCGCGGCTGCGCAATCCGGGGCGGCTGCAGACCGATCCGTGACGCGCCAATCAATTGCATGCGCCTAGCAAAGGGCACCGGAATTATGCGATAACTGCGGCCCGGAAATCACGCGTTTTCCGGGTCGTTTCCCGCGCTGGGAAACGTGCCCGCAAGGGCGGGATCACATTGAGAACGAGGTGCCGCAGCCGCAGCTGGAGGTGGCGTTGGGGTTCTCAATGGTGAACCGCGCGCCGATCAGTTCCTCGGTGAAATCAATCACCGCGTTCTCCAGGAACGGCAGCGACACGGCATCGACCACCACTTTTTCGCCCTGTCCTTCAAGGACCAGGTCATCGGGTTTCGCCTCATCCAGCGCGATCTCATACTGGAAGCCGGAACAGCCGCCGCCTTCGACCGCGACGCGCAGCGCCTGGCCCTGATCCGCGGCGCCGATTTCGGCCAGCCGGGCAAAGGCGCGGTCGGTGACTTTCGGGGGCAGGTTCATACGGTCTCTCTCCAAAGCTGATGTTGCAGCGCAAGACATTATATAGAAAGGTGCAATCCAGGCAGCAAGATTTGCCAAGGAAAAGATTTGATATGCATGCGCCTTTTGCCACGATGCCCGACCGCAGCCGCGGGCGGCAGGTTCCGGAGGAGGAAAGCTCCTTCCGCTCGCCCTATCAGCGCGACCGCGACCGGATTATCCATGCCAGCGCTTTCCGCAGGCTCAAGCACAAGACCCAGGTATTTGTGGAGCATGAGGGCGACAACTACCGCACCCGACTGACCCATTCGATAGAGGTGGGGCAGGTGGGCCGAACCATTGCCGGCGCGCTGGGGCTGAATCAGGAGCTGACAGAGGCGGTGGCGCTGGCGCATGACCTGGGCCACACGCCGTTCGGCCACACCGGCGAGGACGCGCTGCATGCGCTGATGGAACCCTACGGCGGCTTTGACCACAACGCTCAGGCGATCCGCATCGTCACCCGTCTGGAGAGGCACTATGCCGCGTTCGACGGCTTGAACCTCACCTGGGAAACCCTTGAAGCGATTGCCAAACACAACGGCCCGGTGGTGGGGGAGCTGCCCTGGGCGCTGGCCGAATGCAACGCCGAGGTCGATTTGGAACTGCACACCCACGCCAGCGCCGAGGCGCAGGTGGCGGCGCTTTCCGATGACATCGCCTATAACAACCACGACCTGCATGATGCGCTGCGCGCCGGTCTGTTCACCGACGATGACCTGGCCCGCCTGCCGCTGCTGGACAAGGCCTATGGCGAGGTGGACCGGCTCTATCCCGGCCTCGACCCGAACCGCCGCCGCCACGAGGCGCTGCGCCGGTTCTTCGGTGTGATGGTCAGCGACGTGATCGACACCGCCCGCGCCCTGCTGGCAGAAACCGGCGTCCAGAGCGTCGAGGAAGTCCGTGCGCTGGGGCAGCCGGTGGTGAAATTCTCCGATCCCTTGTGGCGCGACCTGAAGGACATCCGCGCCTTCCTGTTCACGCGCATGTACCGCGCGCCATCAGTGATGGAGAAGCGCGCCAAGGTCGCCAAGGTGGTGGAGGCGCTTTTCCCCTACTTTCTGGACAATCCGCTGGAGATGCCGGAGCGCTGGCACGCCGACATTGCCGCAGCCGAAGACCGCACCGCGCTGGCGCGGATCGTGTCGGACTATATCGCCGGCATGACCGACCGTTTCGCCCTGCAGCAGCATGAACGGCTGATCGGGGTGAAGGTCGAGGTATAAGGGCTTCCGGCTGCTGTTTCTTTCCTTTCGCCAGTGCCGTTCATCGGCAGGGCAGGGATGGCGGCGCCGCCAACAGGGGCGGAGGATAGGGCCGGAACGCCAGCGCGCCCCGGGTCCGGTCAAAAGCTTCATCCGTCAGACGCCCCTGCACCTTTTGCCGAGGTGGTCTTTGGGGCCCTGGTCTCCTGTTCGCGCGGGGTGCCAGACCCGCGCCATGTGCTGCAGCGGGAGGGATCTTCGCAGCTTCCGGTTAAACCCGCGCTAGCGGGGCGTACGGTGCTGGCGGCCGCGGCGCAACGGGGGCGGGCGCCTTGTTTGCCTGTGAATGTTCCTGTAATGTTCTTAATCATTGGGTGATATGAAGGAACGCTGGAATGATTGAGGGAAGCTGCTGTTGCGGTGCCGTGAAATTTGAGCTGCTGGCGCAGCCCGCGCTGATGGGCACCTGCCATTGCTCCCGCTGCCGCAAGGCCGGGGCCAGCACTATTGTCTTTGTGAAAAAGGACGACTTGCGCTGGGTTTCCGGCAAAGAGGAGGTGGCGCTGTACCAGCCCGCGCCGCCCTATAAGAACGGCCGCTGTTTCTGCCGGATCTGCGGCAGCTCGCTGGGGGAGATCCTGTCGGAGGAGGAGAGCTTCCCCATCGCCGCAAACGCGCTGGATGGGGTGCTGGAGGTGGCAAACAGCTTTCATGAGTTTGTGGGCGAGAAGCCCAGTTGGTACGAAATCTGCGACGGTGCAAAGCAGTCGCAGGGGCATCCGGTTTAGGTATGGCAGCGTAGGGCGGGCGATTGCGCCCGCCGCGCGCGGTAGGAAAACCGGAACGGGGTGGTGGGCAAATTGCCCGCCCTGCGTGCTCAGGGGGGGGGGCATTCGCGCCAGCCCAGGCAGGCGCAGACCTATCTGGTGTGTCCTGCCGGTCATCACCGGGTTTTCTGAAGCTCCGCCAAATTGGCCGTAAGCCGTGCTATGATCTGGCCCTATGACGCCGCGGGGCATCGGCGGTATCCGCAAACGGAGCAGCAAGGGAAAAGCCATGGCACGCTGGACCGTCACATTTACAGACAAGCCCGAGATGGACCGGGTGCGCGGCGACAGGAAGCGGCGTGAGGCGCATATCGCCTACGTGCGCGCCCATCCTGAATTGCAGATCGGCGGCGCGCTGGCGATGCGGCCGATGCAGGACTTTCCCGGCGCGATCTGGAATGTGGAGGCCGAAACCCGGCAGGATGTCGAGCGGCTGATCCTGCAGGACCCGTATTACGTTGCCTCTCTGCGCCGTTACACGATCACGGAATGGGGCACCGCCTCAGCCGTTCAGGGCATTTTGTCCTGATCCGCCGGCGGCCAGGCCAGACGGCGCGCGCCGCAGCGGCGGCGCATATTTCCGGCGCGGAAAAATGGCCGGAAAATTTGAATTTTCCGGAGCGCTCCGCCTGAGGCCGCGGGCTGCCCCTGCAATGCTGTTGACCCTTCCTGCAGCCCCCGGTATCCGCTGTGCTGAACATATGGGACGCCAGATATGAACCTCTTTACCGATATCCGCACGCTTGTGATTGAAAGCCTGACCGCCATGACCGGCGAGGGCGCGCTGCCCGAGGGGCTTGATTTTGCCAATGTCGCGGTGGAGCCGCCGCGCGATGCCGCCCACGGCGACATGGCGACCAACGCGGCGATGGTGCTGGCCAAGCCCGCGAAAATGAAACCGCGCGACATTGCCGAGATGCTGGCGGCCAAGCTGGCAGCGGATGACCGGATCACCAGCGCCGAAGTTGCAGGCCCCGGTTTCCTCAACCTGCGCTTGGCACCCGGCATCTGGCAGGGGGTGCTGAAATCCGTCCTGGACGCAGGCACGGATTACGGCCGCTCTGACTTTGGCGCGGGCAAGCGCGTGAACGTCGAATATGTCTCCGCCAACCCGACCGGCCCGCTGCACGTGGGCCATACCCGCGGTGCGGTGTTTGGCGATGCGCTGGCGGCATTGCTGGCCTATGCCGGCTATGACGTCACCCGCGAATATTACATCAACGACGGCGGCGGCCAGGTCGACGTGCTGGCGCGCTCTGTCTACCTGCGCTACCTGGAGGCGCACGGCCAGGAGATCGCCTTTGCCGACGGCACCTATCCCGGCGACTATCTGGTTCCCGTCGGCCAGGCGCTGAAGGACAAGGTGGGCGACGCCTATCTGAATCAGCCGGAAGAGGTCTGGCTGGCAGAGGTGCGCGCGTTTTCCACCGATGCGATGATGGCGCTGATCCGCGAGGATCTGGCCCAGCTTGGCATCGAAATGGACGTGTTTTATTCCGAGAAATCCCTCTATGGCACCGGCAAGATCGAGGCGGCGCTGAAGGCGCTGGAGGCCAAGGGGCTGATCTATCAGGGCGTGCTGGAGCCGCCGAAAGGCAAGAAGCCGGACGACTGGGAGCCGCGCGAGCAGACCCTGTTCAAATCCACCGATCACGGCGACGACGTCGACCGGGCGGTGAAGAAATCCGATGGCTCCTGGACCTATTTCGCGCCGGACATCGCCTATCACTACGACAAGGTGGAGCGCGGCTTTGACGAGCTGATCGACATCTTCGGCGCCGACCACGGCGGTTACGTCAAGCGGATGAAGGCGGCGGTGTCGGCGCTGTCCGATGGCAAGGTACCGCTGGACATCAAGCTGTGCCAGCTGGTGAAGCTGTTCAAGGACGGCCAGGAATTCAAGATGTCCAAGCGGGCAGGGACCTTTGTCACCCTGCGCGATGTGGTCGATGCCGTCGGCCCCGACGTCACCCGCTTCATGCTGCTGACCCGCAAGAACGACCAGGGATTCGACTTCGACCTCGATAAGGCGCTGGAGCAGTCCAAGGACAACCCGGTGTTTTACGTGCAATACGCCAACGCCCGGATCTGCTCCACCCTGCGCAAGGCGGCGGAACAAAACATCACCGCGGATGATGCCGCGCTGAAGGCTGCCGACCTCAGCCTGATCGCCGACCCGGCGCAGCTGGCGGTGGCCAAGAAGCTGGCCGAGTGGCCGCGCCAGGTGGAAATCGCCGCCCGCACCCATGAGCCGCACCGTGTGGCCTTCTATCTTTACGACCTGGCGTCGGAGCTGCACGGGCTGTACCACCTCGGAAAATCGCAAGAAGGTTTACGATTTGTTAACGAGAGCAGCCAATCGGCAACACATGCGAATTTGGCCCTGGCCAAGGCCGTTTCCGTTGTCATTTCGGCAGGTCTTGGTATTCTTGGCGTGAAACCGGCAGAAGAGATGCGATAACCAAAACGGGGCGGGTGCCCCTGCGGTGTAAATTGCACATCCGCCGGAATGAGGCAGTTCAAGAGACTTGGGGCGCAGCGCTGTTTCGGCGCTGCCAAACCGGGCAGTGAGGCGGACAATGGCGTATTTTGCGCAGGCGGGCCAAGGGCACGCCTATACACAGGGCGGTGTTCAGCAGCAGGACACCGCAACTGGCGGCTCTTACGGGCAGCAGTACTCCGATCAGCATCTTACAGGTCAGCAATACACAGGTCCGGGAGCGGAACCGGCTTACGGTTACGAGGATGCCGCCTACGGGTACCAGCCTGACGGCCAGGGCTATGATGCGCAGGATTACGCTGCTTTCGCTGCGCCCGCCGGGCTGCGGGCGCGATTCTCCAAAACGCTGAGCCTGCTGGGCGCCGCGGCCTCGATCGCGCTGGTCGCAGGGGTTGGCTTCTGGGGCTACAAGCTGGTGATGCGCGATGTCAGCGGCGTGCCGGTGGTGCGCGCAGCCGAAGGCCCGATGCGCGAACAGCCCGCGAATCCGGGCGGCTCCCAGGCAGATCATCAGGGCCTGGCGGTGAATGCGGTGGCCGCCAGCGGCAGCGCTGAGGCACCGGCTGACCGGCTGACCCTGGCACCGCCCGCGATCCGGCTGACAGAGGACGACAAACCGCTGCCGCAGCTGGCCGCTGAAACCGCCCCGGCAGAGCTTCCGGCCGTTCCGGCAGAGCCGGGGGCGTCCGAAGGCCCCGGTGTCAGCGATGACGCGGTGGCCTCTTTCCAGAACGGCGATATCGACGCATTGGTTGCCGAGCTTGCCCGCGAGGCGGAAACGCTGTCGGCTGCGGTGCCTGCCTCGGCGCAGGCGCCTGCCATCGTGCAGCCGGAACCGCTGAAGCCGGGTTTGGCCGCAGCAGCGCCGTCGCCTGCCGTCCTGAACGCGCCCGGCGTCAAAGTCTCGCTGCGGCCATCGGCCCGGCCCGCAAGGTTCAGCCCCGCTCCGGCCGCAGCCGCACCGGCAGCGCGGGCCGCAACTGTCGATGTCGACCCGGCCACCCTGCCGGCCGGCACACGGCTGGCGCAGCTCGGCGCCTATGAGAGCCCGGAAGTCGCGCGCGCCGAATGGGACCGCATCCATGCCCGCTTTGCCGATTACCTGGAAGGCAAACAACGGGTGATCCAGCGCGCCGAAAGCGGCGGCCGCACCTTCTACCGGCTGCGGGCGATGGGCTTTGCGGGCCTGTCGGACGCCCGCCGCTTCTGCTCGGCGCTGGTGGCTGGCAATGCCGACTGCATTCCGGTAACCACACGGTAACGAACCGCCCGGCCGCCAGGCCGGGCAGCGCCCGACCCGCCCCCAGGGCGGGCGCTTTGCACCCACCCCGGGCCGGGCGCCGCCCTCCCGGATTCAAGGGGGCGATAGGGTACACTCATGACTTTTGGAGCCACCATCCTCGACGCCGACGGCTTGCGCCTGAGCGCAGATGAAAAGGCGTTCTTCCGCGATGCCGATCCCTTCGGCTTTATCCTGTTTGCCCGCAACATCGCAGATGCCGGTCAGGTCCGCGCCCTGTGCAACGACTTCCGCGAGGCGGTGGGGCGCAACTGCCCGATCACCATCGACCAGGAGGGCGGCCGGGTGCAGCGCCTGCGCAGCCCGCTGGGGCGGGAGTGGCTGCCGCCGCTGGAGCATGTGCAGCGGGCGGGCGCCGGCGCCGAACGCGCCATGTACCTGCGCTACCGCCTGATCGCGGATGAGCTGCACGGCCTCGGGATCGACAGCAATTGCGCCCCGATTGCCGATGTGGCCTGCGCGGACACTCATGAGTTCCTGAAAAACCGCTGTTACGGCGAGGACGCGCCGGCCGTGGCCGCGATCGGCCGCGCGGTGGCGCAGGCGCATCTGGACGGCGGCGTGCTGCCGGTGCTGAAGCACATTCCCGGCCACGGCCGCGCCACTGCCGACAGCCATCTGGACCTGCCGCATGTGGCCAGCACCCCGGACCTGCTGGAGCAAACCGATTTCGCTGCCTTCCGCGCGCTGAACGATCTGCCGCTGGGGATGACCGCGCATCTGGTCTATGACGCCTACGACAGCCGCCCGGCCACCACCTCGCCGGTGATGATGCAGCTGATCCGCGAGCAAATCGGTTTTGACGGGCTGGTGATGACGGATGATATTTCGATGAAGGCGCTCAAGGGCTCGCTGACGGATATCACACGTGACTCGCTGGCGGCAGGCTGCGACGTGGTCCTGTTGTGCAACGCCCCGCTAGAGGATCGCGTCGCGGTGGCAGAGGCCGCAGGGAGCATGTCAGAGGCAGCGCAAACCCGCGCAGACCGCGCGCTGGCTGCCCGCAAACCCCCTGCGGATCTTGACATTCAGGCCGCCGAAGACGAACTTGCCGCCCTCATGGGCGGGCAGGTGTATGGCTGAGCAGACACTCTTTTCAGACGCGGACACATCGGTAGAGGAACGGCTGGCGGCCGAGGCCCTGATCGTGGATGTGGACGGCTTCGAAGGTCCGCTGGACCTGCTCTTGACCCTGTCGCGCACCCAGAAGGTGGACCTGCGCAAAATCTCCGTGCTGGAGCTGGCCCGGCAGTACCTGGCCTTTGTCGAAAAGGCCAAGGAGCTGCGGATCGAGCTTGCCGCCGACTATCTGGTGATGGCGGCCTGGCTGGCCTTCCTGAAATCCCGCCTGCTGCTGCCCCCCGACCCGGAGGAGGAGGGCCCCTCGGGCGAGGAACTGGCCGCCCACCTGGCGTTCCAGCTGGAGCGCCTGCAGGCGATGCGCGACGCTGCGGCGCGGCTGATGGGGCGCGACCGGCTGGGCCGCGACTTCTTTGCCCGCGGCGAGGTGGAAACCGTCGCCCGGATCAAGACCGTTACTTATACTGCCAACCTCCTGGATCTGATGCAGGCCTATGCCCGCATCCGCACCAAGGAGGATTTCCGCCCCTTTGTGATGGACCGCGACTCGGTCTTCACCATGGAGGAGGCGCTGGACCGGATGCGCCACCTCTTGGGCTTTACCGGCGATTGGACCGATCTGATCAGCTACCTGCCGGACGGCTGGCACAGCGACCCGGTCAAGCGGCGGTCGGCCACCGCGGCGACCTTTGCCGCCTCGCTGCAGCTGGTCAAGGAAGGCAGGCTTGAACTGCGCCAGAGCGAAACATTTGCGCCGATCCAGCTGCGCAGCCTGAACGAGGATACCTGATGGAAGACCAGCTTATGGACAGCCAGGGCGCTCCCATCCCCGATGACAATGACACGCTTTTCGATGCCCCGCCGATGGCGGAGCAGGAGCGGATGGTGGAAGCGGTGCTGTTTGCCAGCGCCGAGCCTGTCACCCTGCGCGATCTGGAAGGGCGGATGCCGCATGGCTGCAACCCGCGCGAGGCGGTGGAGCATCTGCGCAAGCGATATGAGGGCCGCGGCGTGCGGGTGGTGCGCCTGGGCGATGCCTGGGCAATCCGCACCGCGCCGGACCTGGGATTCCTGATGCAGAAGGAAACCACCGAGCTGCGCAAGCTCAGCCGAGCCGCGATCGAAACCTTGGCCATCGTTGCCTATCATCAGCCGGTCACCCGCACCGAGATCGAGGAGATCCGCGGCGTCTCGGTGTCGCGCGGCACCATCGACCAGCTGATGGAGATGAACTGGATCCGTCTGGGCCGCCGCCGGATGACGCCGGGCCGCCCGGTGACATTTGTGGTGACGCCGGATTTCCTCGACCACTTCGGCCTGGAAAGCGCCCGCGACCTGCCGGGCCTGAAAGAGCTGCGTGCCGCGGGCCTGCTGGAGAACCGCCCGCCGCCGGGCAGCCTGCCGCTGGGCCAGAGCGGCGACGAGGACGACGAGGCGGAAGAACAGGCGGAACTGTTCGAGGAGTGATGCCCCGGCAGCGGCAGTTGCCGGATGCTTGCCCTGCGCACGCTTTATGCCCCGAAATGGTCTCAATCTGGAGGTACGGTCCCAGGCAGGGCAAAGCATGGGGCATAGCCATGAATATCAACTGGATCGTCAACATGGTGCTGCGGCGGCTGGTCAGCCGAGCAGTGGGTGCCGGTGTCAACGCAGGCATCAACGCCGTTGCCAGGCGCAGCAAGCAGCAGAGCCGCAGTCAGGGACACAGCGCCCCGCCGGTGCAGCAGGCGGGCCGCTCTCGCATTCCTTCCGTCAAGCAGGGGCGCCGCCAGCGCTAGGGGCTGCCGGTTTGAGGCCAAGCGCCTCCAGCGCGGCGCAGGCCGACAGCAGCGCCGACACGCCCAGGCAGCCCGCCAGCCCCCAGACGGCATAGGCAGCCGCGCCGGTGAAAGGCGCTGCAAAGACACACAGGTACGTCACGGTGCTGAACAGCCCCATAATGGCGCCGCGCTGGCCTGGGTCCAGCAGCGTCACTCGCGCCACCACAAGGTTCAGCGCCAGATGCTGGCCAATTCCCCACAGCACCGCCAGCCCCAGCAGCAGCCCATAGCTGTCCGCCCAAACCATCATCAGCAGGTAGCTGGCCGTGACAGCCAGGAACACCGGCGGCGTTGCGCGCGCCAGGCCCAGCCGGTCCAGCAGCGGATCAAGCAACACCGCCAGCCCGAACCCGGTGCCATAAAACAGCGGCAGCAGCCCGGCTTGGGTAATGCTCAGCCCCAGGTCTTCGGTGATATGCGCGCCGGTGAAGAAATAACTGCTGTAAAACCCAAGCATCATCAGCGCGGTGGACAGCAGCCCGCGGACAATCCCCGGCACCCGCAGGGCCGTCAGCGGCGAGGTGGCCTGGCCGCTGGGGCTGCCGGCGCCGCGCAGCCGGGCCGCAGCGGCCCAAAGCAGCAGCGCCACACCCGCCAGCGTGCCATAGACCGCGCGCCAGCCTGCCAGGTCGGTGGCCCAGGCGCTGACGCTGACGCCCAGCACCAGCGAAACCGTCCAGCCCGACAGCACCAGCCCCAGCACCCGCGACTCGCGCCCCTTGGGGGCAATCACCATCGCCAGAGTGTAGATCGAGGGCAGGGCGGCGCCGGCGGCCAGCCCGCAGACCGCCTGCGCCGCCATCAGCGTCCAGACATCCGGCGCCGCGGCGCTGGCACCCAGCCCGGCACCCAGCAGCAAGAGCGCGGCGCGCAGCAGCCGCCCCGCGCCGATACGGTCCCCCAGCGGTGCCAGCAGCAGTGCTGCGGCGGCCACTCCCAGCCCATAGGCGCTGGCCGCCCGCATCACCTCTGCCGTGGTGGCATTCAGGGTTTGGCTGACAGCCGTGACCACCGGCGACAGCAGCAGCGAGTTTGCACCAATCACGCCAATTGCGCTCATCAGGATCAGAATCGGGGTTCGCATGGGTTTACCTTGAAAAATGTTCAGGTAAATTTGCTATGTGCTGAATGTGGTTCTGTGAAGGGCGTGCAGCCAAGGCGGTAGGAAAAACAGATGGAGTTCGGAAAATGGCTGGGAGCACCCGTGCGCTGGACGCTTTGGACCGAAAAATATTAGGCGCGCTGAGCCAGGACGCGACGCGCTCCTACGCTGCCATCGGCCAGCAGGTCGGGCTGTCGGCGCCCGCGGTGCACGAACGGGTCAAGCGGCTGCGGGCGTCCGGCGCGATTGAGGCAACCATTGCGCGGCTCGACGGCGCCGCGGTGGGCAAGCCGCTCCTGGCCTTCATTCACGTGGATACCGAGGGCTGGGGCGTGACCACGGATCTGCTGGCGCTGCAAAAGATGCCGGAACTGGAGGAGGTTCACAGCTCCGCCGGGGACACCAACCTGATCCTCAAGGTCCGCGTCGCCTCGCCCAAGGCACTGGAGGGTTTGCTGGCCCGGATCTATGAGGTCGGCTGCGTGCGCGCCACCCGCACCTATACGGTGCTGTCCACCCATCTGGACCGGCCAGTGCAGGCGGGCACGACAGAGGATCTGGCAGACGGCGGGCCGGTGAAGTAATTGATCCTCCGCCTGGCCGAAGGCCGGGCCGTGCCCGTCCGCCCCGTCAAACCGAAGGTTTGCCTGCGGTAAAACGGGCGGGCACTTCGTTTCCGCCCTCGGACGGGCGCTGCCCTAACCGGTATCAGGCAGGCGTCTTGAAGTGCTTGGACAGCTTCAGCCCCTGGCCCTGGTAGTTCGACGCAATCCCGGCACCATAAAGCTGCTCCGGCACCTCGGCCATCTTCTCATAGACCAGACGCCCCACCACCTGGCCGTGCTCCAGCACAAACGGCGCCTCATGGCAGCGCACCTCCAGCACCCCGCGCGAACCGGCGCCGCCCGCCGCGTCATGACCGAAGCCGGGATCGAAGAACCCTGCGTAATGCACCCGGAATTCGCCCACCATCGCCAGATACGGCGCCATCTCGGCGGCAAAGGCAGGCGGGATATGCACCGCCTCGCGGCTCACCAGGATATAAAACGCGCCGGGGTCCAGAATGATGCGGCCATCCTTGGTGCGCACTTCCTCCCAGTATTCCTGCGGGTCGTATTCGCCAATCCGGTCCAGGTCGATCACGCCGGTATGCGGCTTGGCCCGGTAGCCGACCAGATCGGTGCCCGGCAGTTTCAGATCAACGGAAAAGCCCAGCCCGTCCTCGATCACCGCCTCGCCATCGACCAGCGGCGTGCCGGCGTGCAGCATTTTCAGCTCCGCATCCGACAGCACCGCCTGGCCGCGGCGGAACCGGATCTGGTTGAGCCGCATGCCCGGACGCACCAGGACCGAGAACGACCGCGGACAGATCTCGGCGTAAAGCGGCCCGGTGTAGCCCTGCTTGATCCGGTCAAACTCCTCGCCGCCATCGGTGATGGTGCGGGTCAAAAGGTCCAGCCGCCCGGTCGAGCTTTTGGCGTTGGCCACCGCTGAGACATCCTGCGGCAGCGCCAGCCCCTCCATCAAGGGCACCACATAGACGCAGCCCTTTTCCAGCACTGCGCCGCCGTCCAGGCTGATGCGGTGCATCTCGAATTCCGTCAGGCGGTCTGAGACGCTTCGGCCCTGGCCTGCCAGAAAGGATGCCCGCACCCGGTAGGCCACAGTGCCCAGCCGCAGGTCGAGGCTGGCGGGCTGCACCTGGCCCTCCACCAGCGGCGAACTGACGGTGATGTCCCCGCTCTCCAGCATGTTTTCAATGGTTTGGCTGGGCAAAACGCCTGTCATTTCCTGTCCCTCCCCGCGCCGGATTTTCCGGCGATGCTGGCCCAATCGGCCCCGCTGCGCAATCGGCAATTCAAGGCCGGGATATGAAAACGCCCGGGTGCCGAAGCACCCGGGCGTTTTTCAAATGGTCGGGCTAGCAGGACTCGAACCTGCGACCTTCCGTCCCCCAGACGGACGCGCTACCAGGCTGCGCCATAGCCCGTTGAAGAGCCTTCTAACCGTTTTCACGGCAGGGGCAAGAGGGGGCGGCAAGATTTTTTACCGATCCGCCCGGAAATCCTGCCGGCAGAGACAGTTGCGCAGCCGCATGCTTATGGCTGCCGGTTCCGGGCACGGGAAACGGCCCGGAAATCAGGTGATTTCCGGACCGGAAGCGGTGCCGGTTTCAAGCGTTGGCCCCGCAGCCGCATCTTTTGCGGCCAAGGCCCGCAGCTCATCGGCGCAGGCGGCAATCCCGGCCACGGACTGCGGCGGCAGGCTGCGGATGGCCGCCAGATGGGCCAGAACACCGGGCTGCGGCAGCCGAGGGGCAGGGGCGTCTGCCGCTCTCTCCACCTCTGCCGCATCCTCCGGCGCAGGCGCTTGTTCGGGCACTAGTCCGGGGGCCGGAGCTGCCTCCAGGCTGTCGTGCGGCTGGTCAGGCTCAGGGGCTGCATCCGCTTCGGGGTCAAAGCCGGAGCCGAATTCCAGCGCATCCACCTGCCGGGCGGCTTCGTCCAGATCGTGCGGCGGGAAGGCGGCCGCAGGATCGGCCGCCGGGTCCGGGTCCGCTTCGGCCTCCGGCAACGACGCGGCAAAAGGCTCTGCGCCGCTGCCGCCAAAGTCCAGCGGTTCTTCGGGCTGAAGGCCTGCCGCCGCAACCAGAGTGTCCTGCGCCGGTTCCGGCTCAGCCCCGGTTCCGGGGGCGGCAAACGGGGCGGCTTCTGTGGCCCAGGCGGCCTCTTCTGCCGCCCTGTGCTCTTCCACGGTGTCCAGAGCCTCTGCCGGCTCAGATCCGGCGGACGGTTCCGGCGCAGCGGCGTGCTCCGGCTGGTCAAAAGGTGCCGGCTCCGTCAGATCCTCCGGCGCCGCCTGCGGGTCCGGTTCGGCAGTGTCTGCAGCGGCGGGCGCTTGGGCGGTCCAATCTGAGACGTCCGCCGGTTCTGTTGAGTCCGGCATGTCGTGCGCGGGCGGCGGCACTGCGGCGGAGGCAGGGGCAGCAGGAAACTCCTGCTCCGGCGTGGTTTCAGGCTCCGCATCTGACACGTCCCGCGCGTCCGGCTGCTCCTGCTCCGGCGCAGGGGCAGCGGCGTCCTGGGCAGAAACCTCGTCAAAACCAGCACCTGCGGCAGGAGGCTGAAAATCTTCATGCGGTTCCGGCGCAGCCTCCTGGACGGCCTCATCTGCGGCCGCTGCAGGCTGCTCCAGCGGCACAGAGCCGCTGTCCGGTGCGGGTTCAGGCGGGGCGGCTTGGCCGCCGTCGTCCGGGGCGATTTCTGCCGGGCGGGTTTCTTCGGGCGCGTCTTCTGCGGCCTCTGCAGCGCCGCCGCTCCACGGCGATGCGGCCTCCGTTTCCACGGCAGGGGCAGAGAAATCCTCCGTGGCCGCGGGCGCGATGCTGTCCGCTGGCGGCTGTTGCGCAGCCGGGGCGCTGGGGGCGGGTTGATCAGTGTCTGCCCCGGTCTCGTGCTCTGTACCGGTCTCGGCGGCAGGCGGCGCCAGATCCATCCGCATCTGCGGCTCAGGCGCAGCGGCAGCTGGGCCGGCGGGGCTGTCAGGCTCAGCGGCGGCGGCGGGCTCCGCCGCATCATCCGGGGCAGCGTCCAGGATGCCGTCAGCAGGACTGTCAGGGGCGCTGCCAGAGGCGGCAGGGTCTACCGCTGCAGGGGCGCCTGCCGGTTCCTGCAGGATATCGTCCGCGGTGGCGGCCTGTTGCGGGAACCCGACCACATTGCTGGCATCGGAGCCGGAGTCTTCCTCTGCCGCCTGCTCGTGGCTCAGCTCCAGCGAGCTTTGCCAGTTGTCGCCCAGCTTGTCCGCCGGCGGCACCGCCGCGGGCCGGTCGGCGGGTGCCCCATCCACCGGGTGCGAGAACTCCGCCACATGGCCGGCGCCATGCTCGCGCAGCAGCGCCTGAACGTCCTTGATCGACATCCCGTCGTCATGCAGCAGCTTCCTGATGCCGCCCAGCAGCCGCATATCCGCAGGCCGGTAATAGCGGCGCCCGCCGGCGCGCTTTACAGGTTTAACCTGGGTGAACTTGCTCTCCCAGAAGCGCAGGACATGCGCCTGCACGCCCAGCCAGTCCGCAACTTCGCTGATGGTGCGGAAGGCGTCCGGTGATTTTGACATGGCTCAATTGGTCCCGTTTATTTACGGTTGCCGTCTGCCACGCGGTCTTTCATCAGGTGGGAGGGCCGGAAGGTCAGCACGCGGCGCGGCTGAATCGGCACTTCTTCGCCGGTCTTCGGGTTGCGCCCGACCCGGGCAGACTTGTCCCTTACGCTGAATGTCCCGAACGAGGAGATCTTCACCTGTTCACCGCGCACCAGGGCGTCCGACATATGCTGCAGCATGCTTTCCACCAGCTGCGCGCTTTCGTTGCGCGACAGGCCTACTTCCCGGAAAACTGCTTCACTCAAATCCATTCGTGTCAGTGTTTTTTCGCCCATACCAATCCCCGTTGTTTGCCAAAGCATAGGGCGCAGGGAAATTCCCTGTCAATATCAATGAATTGCGCGGGGTGTTTCGGGCGGGAATCCGGGTGGAATGGTTACCAGCGCAGCACAACGGCGCCCCAGGCCAGACCGCCGCCGATGGCTTCGGTCACGATCAGGTCGCCTTCTTTGATCTGGCCGCGCTCTTTGCCGACAGACAGGGCAAGCGGAATGGAGGCCGCGGAGGTGTTGCCGTGATCCTGCACGGTTACAACCACGTTGTCCATGCTCAGGCCCATTTTCTTGGCGGTGCCCTGAATGATGCGGATATTGGCCTGATGCGGCACGATCCAGTCCACATCCGCCGCCGACAGCCCGGCGCGGTCCAGTGCGGTGTTCGCGGTAGAGGCGAGTTTTTCGACCGCGTGGCGGAACACCTGGTTGCCCTGCATCCGCAGGTGGCCGGTCGACTGGGTCGACGACACGCCGCCGTCGACATACAGCAGATCCTTGTAGCGGCCGTCCGAGTTGAGGTCGGTTGCCAGAATGCCGCGGTCCTTGTTGGTGCCCGCCAGCTCCTGGCCCTCCAGCAGCAGCGCGCCTGCGCCATCGCCGAACAGCACGCAGGTGGAGCGGTCGGTCCAGTCCATGATCCGGCTGAAAGTTTCGGCGCCGATCACCAGCACCCGCTCCGCCTGGCCCGAGGCGATCAGCGCATTGGCGTTGCTCAGCGCATAGACAAAGCCCGCGCAGACCGCCTGCACGTCAAAGGCAAAGCCCTTGGTCATGCCCAGCTTGGACTGCACCATGGTGGCGGCAGAGGGGAAGGTGAGGTCGGCGGTGGAGGTTGCCACCACGATGGCATCCACATCTTCAGCCGTCAGGCCCGCATCCGCCAAAGCGCCTTCAGCAGCCTTGGCAGCCATATCCGATGTGGTCTCTCCCTCAGCGGCGAAATGGCGGCGTTCGATGCCGGACCGGGTACGGATCCATTCGTCCGTCGTGTCCAGTGAGGCCTCGAATTCCGCGTTTTCAACCACCCGTTCAGGGAGATAGTGGCCTATGCCAACAACTACCGCGCGTCGCGTCATCCGGTGCCTGCCTATTTCAGTCTTTATCGGTGGCCGCCCGCAGGGCGCGGGCAGCAGTATTATCTTGGGTATGCGCGCCGGCAGATGCAACCCGCGCGGCCAGTTTTTCGGCGAATCCGTGCTGAGCCAGGCGGTAGGCCAGCTTCACCGCCGCCGAAACGCCGGTGGCATCGGCGCCGCCGTGGGATTTCACCACAGTGCCGTTGAGGCCCAGGAACACCCCGCCGTTGACCCGTCGCGGGTCCATCCGCTTGGACAGCCGCTTGAGCGAGGTCATCGCCAGCAGCGCCGCAATCTTGGACAGGAAGGAGTACTGGAACGCCTCGCGCAGCGCGGTGCGCATCACCCGGGCGGTGCCTTCGCCGGTCTTGATCGCCACATTGCCTGTAAAGCCGTCCGTGACGATCACATCCACGGCATCGCCGGGAATGTCGCTGCCCTCGACAAAGCCCACAAACTCATAGTTCGCCTGCGCCGCATTGTCCGCAATCAGCCCGAAAGCCTCTTTCAGCTCGGCGCGGCCCTTGTGCTCTTCGGTGCCCACGTTCAGCAGCCCCACCCGCGGGCAGGTGATGTCCATGGAATTGCGCACATAAGAGGTGCCCATCAGGGCATATTGCAGCAGGTCCTCGGCATCCGCCTTCACGTCGGCGCCGACATCCAGCATCACGTTGAAGCCCTGCGGGTTCAGCGACGGCCACAGGATGGCAATGGCCGGGCGGTTGACGCCGGGCAGCTTGCGCAGGCGCAGCATGCTGAGCGCCATCAGCGCGCCGGTGTTGCCGCAGGAGACAGCGCCCGCCGCCTCGCCTTTCTTGACCGCTTCCAGCGCGGACCACATCGAGGTGCCCTTGCCGTTGCGCATCACCTGAGAGGGTTTGTCCTCCATGGTGACCACGTCGCGGACGTCACGGATCTCGACGCGGCCCTTGAGGGCGCGCTTCTTGGCAACCAAAGGTGTCAGCTGATCCGCAGGACCGTGCAGGATGAACCCGATATCCGGGTTCTTCTGTGCCGACATGGCAATGCCGGCCACCACAACAGCGGGGCCGGCGTCTCCGCCCATGGCGTCAACAGAAATGATGATGCGGCCGGCTTCTGCCTGATTTTTCGCGGGTTTACCCGTCATGCGAAAGCCTGCCTGGCATCAGGATCCTGTCCGTGGCTTACGCCGCGTCCTCGTCGATCTCGATTTCGTCAGCTGCCGCGACGATTTCTTTGTCGTCGTAATGGCCGCAGGACGGGCACACGTGGTGCGGGCGCTTCAGCTCGCCGCAGTTGCCGCATTCGTTCGGGTTCGCAGCAACCAGTGCATCGTGCGCGCGGCGGTTGTTGCGGCGCGATTTGGATACTTTGTTCTGTTGGACGGCCATGTCTCAACCTTTGTCTGTTTGGGCCTTGGGGCCATCCCCGCGGCGCGATTGCATTCTGTTCGATCGGTGTGACGTGCGTTTAGGCGCCTGCCTTAGCATTGTCCAACCAAAAATTCCGATGAGCGCGCGAAAATACTGCGAATCTCCGCTGGCGCAAGCTGTTTTTTAGGGCAGCGCAGCGCCTGGCGCCAGATGCAATTTCCGCATGTGCGAAAAATCCGACCTCAGTCCTCATCTTTCAGCTGCCCGCGCAGGGCGGCGAGTCCGGCAAAGGGCTTGGTGTCCTCGTCCCGCATCGGCGCCACGCCGTCTTCGGCATAGACCGCTTCGCCCAGTTCGGCGCCGTCTTTGCGCGGGTAGGGGGGGATATGCAGCGCCAGCGCCTCGGCCATCACCGCGGCCGGGTCGATGTGGCTGCCCAGCGGCTCGATGCTGTCGTCCTCGGGCATTTCCACTTCGGTGCCTTCCGGCGTCTCGAAATGGGCCGCATAGGTGAGGCTGACCTTTTCCTCGATCCGGGTGGTCACCGGCTCCAGCGTCACCACGCAATCCTGCACCACTGTGGCGCCCAGGGCGCCGGTCAGCTGCCAGTCGCGCTTGCCCATGGCCTTGACCTCCCCGGTGAAGCGGACCTTGCGCAGGGCGTTCACCCCCAGCTCGGCGGCCAGGGCGGCCAGCTCCTCCTTGCCCGGAGTGATTTCAAAGGCGGTCGGGGTGTTCTGCGGCAGGTCCGCCACCCGCAATGCGGTGCTCTCAGACATGTTGGGGACTTTCGTTTCTTGAACCGGAAGCGGTCATTAGGTAATCGGGTTGAAAGACGTATTCAAGCCGCGCTGTGCGGCGCGGCTCGGGGGGCCCTCATGTTTGCAAAGGCGTTTCATTACAAGTCCGTTCTGCGCGGCGCGGTATTTGCGGCGGCCGGGCTGGCGCTGGCGGCCTGTTCGTCGGTTTACCGCAAGCATGGCTATGTGCCGACACCGGGTCAGCTGGCCGAGGTGGTGCCGGGCATCGACACCCGGGATTCGGTGGCTGAAACCATCGGCGTCCCGACCTCGACCGGTGTGCTTAACGACAGCGGCTATTATTATGTCGCAACCCGCTTCCGCCACTATGGCGCCGCTGCGCCGGAACCGGTGGCGCGGGACCTTGTGGCGATCAGCTTTGACGCCCAAGGCGTGGTGGAGGGAATCCGCCGCTACAGTCTGGAAGACGGCAAGGTGGTGCCGCTGGAGCGGCGGGTGACCAGCTCCGGGGTGGAAGACAGCACCTTCCTGCGCCAGCTGCTGGGCAACCTCGGCAACTTCGGGCCCAGCCAGATCCTCAACACCGAATAGCCCGGCTTCACGGCTGTGTTACAGCGTCTGTGTCAGCATATGCGGGCCGCAGCAGCAGCGCGGGCCTGCAGCAGGGGGCAGCCATGGCAGAGCCGGACATTTTGCTGAGCAGGGGGCAGTACCGCGCCCGGCTTGCCTGCGGGGCGGCGGATGTTGCCGCGGCGCAGGCCCTGCGCACCCTGTGCTTCCGGACCTCTGGAACAGACTGCGACGCTTTTGACGGCCTGTGCACGCATGTGCTGGTCGAACACGCCGCGGCCGGCGCGCTGGTCTGCTGTTTCCGGCTGCTAGTGATGGAGGGCGGCGGCGGGCTGGAGCGCAGCTATGCGGCGCAGTTCTATGATTTGAATGGGCTTCAGGACGCCGGGGGCCGGATGGCGGAGCTGGGCCGGTTCTGTCTCCACCCGGACTGGCACGACCCGGACATCCTGCGCATTGCCTGGGGGGCAATCACGGGGTTTGTCGACAGGGGCGGTGTGCAGATGCTGTTTGGCTGCTCCTCCTTTGCCGGCACGTCGGCCGGGCCGTATCTGGACGCTTTTGCGCTGCTGCGGCAGCGGCACCTGGCGCCGCCGCAGTGGCGGGTGCGGGAAAAGGCGCCGGAGGTGGTCCGCTATGCTGCGGAGCTGCAGCAGGCGCCTGATATGAAGAAAGCGCTGCAGGCAATGCCGCCCCTGCTGCGGACCTATCTGGCGATGGGCGGCCGGGTCAGCGATCACGCCGTGGTGGACCGGCGGATGAACACGCTGCATGTGTTCACCGGGCTGGAAATCGGGGCGATCCCGGAGGCCCGCAAACGGCTGCTGCGGGCGGTGGCCGGGTGATTCTGAGTATTTTCGGAAAGATGAAAGCGGAGCGTTGACGCGATTTTGCCACCGGGGTAGCTGGCTGGCATGGCACGTATTCCTCTTTTGCAGATGTCCGGCATTTCCCTCACCTTTGGGGGCGATCCGGTTTTTTCGAACCTCGATCTGGTGGTGCAGCCCGGCGACCGGGTGGCGCTGGTGGGCCGCAACGGCTCGGGAAAATCCACGCTGATGAAGGTGATGGCGGGGCTTGTTGAAGCGGACACTGGCGATATCGTGGTGCCGCCGGGCAAATCCGTGGGCTACATGGAACAGGACCCGAAGATGGAGGGGTTTGCGACCTTGGGCGATTTTGCCGCCAGCGAACTGGACCCCGGCGAGATGTACAAGGTGGAGCGCGCGGGCGAAGGGCTGAAATTCGATCCTGCACGGCCGGTGGAAACCGCCTCTGGCGGCGAGCGGCGGCGCGCCGCACTGGCCAAACTCATGGCGGAAGCGCCGGACCTGATGCTGCTGGACGAGCCCACGAACCACCTGGACATCGAGGCGATCACCTGGCTGGAGAATGAGCTGAAGGCGACCCGCGCGGCGTTTGTGCTGATCTCCCACGACCGGGCCTTCCTGCGGGCGCTGACCCGCGCGACGCTATGGGTCGACCGCGGCGAGGTGCGCCGGCAGGAGAAGGGGTTTGAGCATTTCGAAGCCTGGCGCGACAAGGTCTGGGATGACGAGGATATGCAGCGCCACAAGCTGAACCGGCTGATCAAGTCGGAAAGCCGCTGGGCGGTGGAGGGCATCTCGGCCCGCCGCAAGCGCAATATGGGCCGGGTGCGGGCCCTGCAGGACCTGAAGGCGGAACGCTCTGCCCAGATCAAGCGGCAGGGCGCGGCGGAGATGGCGCTGGAAGCCGGGCCGAAGTCCGGGCGCAAGGTGATCGAGGCAGAAGGCTTGAGCAAGGCGTTCGGCGGCAAGCAGATCGTCAAGGATTTCTCGCTGAAGGTGCAGCGCGGCGACCGGGTGGCCTTTGTCGGTCCGAATGGCGCGGGCAAGACCACGCTCTTGAAGATGCTTTTGGGGATGGAAGAGCCGGATGCGGGGTCCGTGCAGCTGGGCACCAATCTGGAAATTGCCCTGTTCGATCAGACACGTGACCAGCTGGATGGCGATTCGACCCTGTGGGAGAACCTGACCGCCGATCCCTTGCTGGGGATTTCCGGCAAGGCCGATCAGGTGATGGTGCGCGGCCAGCCCAAGCATGTGGTGGGCTACCTCAAGGAATTCCTGTTCGACGAGCGCCAGGCGCGGGCGCCGGTGCGGTCGCTGTCGGGCGGCGAGAAGGCGCGGCTGTTGCTGGCGCGGCTGATGGCGCGGTCCTCGAACCTGCTGGTTTTGGATGAACCGACCAACGATCTGGATGTGGAGACGCTGGACCTGCTGCAGGAGCTCTTGGACAATTATGATGGCACCGTGCTGCTGGTCAGCCACGACCGGGATTTTCTGGACCGGGTGGCGACCACCACCATTGCGATGGAAGGCAACGGGCGGGCCACGGCCTATGCCGGCGGCTGGAGCGATTACATCGCGCAGCGCGGCCCGCTGGACACTGCGGAGCGGCCTGAGAAGGTGAAAACTGCGAAGGCAAAGCCCAAGCAGGAGAGCCAGCCCAAGGACGGTCTCAGCTTCAAGGAAAAGCACCGGCTGGACGCGTTGCCGGGCGAGATCGAGCGTCTGGAGGCGGAGATCGGCAAGCTGCAGGAGCTGATGGCGGATCCGGAGCTGTTCACCCGCGAGCCGGTGAAGTTCAAGAAAGCCACCGAGGCGCTGGTGGAGCGGCAGGAAAAGCTGGCGGCGGCCGAGGAGGAATGGCTGGAGCTGGAGGAA
>NZ_JBQKUH010000011.1:0-88381 GCF_054968485.1 Leisingera sp. G5_S3_59_S7 | reverse complement strand
GCACACAATAAAATCAAAGGCTTACACCAAAACAAAGTCAGCGCCCCTGACCCGCTTTCCGCCCCAGCCCCGCACCGCAAACCGCCCGGAACACCCCAAAACCCAAGCCCGAACCACTTACCCACAGACTCGCACCCCTTATCCACAGAACCAGCCCAGGAATCGCACCAAAGCCACCAGAGTCACCCCCTACCCTTGTCCCAAATACCCCGGGGAATCCGGCCAAAGGACAAAGAGGGCACAGACCCAAAGAAAAGGGACGGCCCAAAGGCCGCCCATCAAAGCTTCAGCGCTCCAGCATGTCCAAGCCTGCAACAAGATCGCGGCACATGCCCGCCTCTTGCACCTAACTCCGTCCGGAGACCGGCGTTCCGGATGGCAGTCTGAGCCAGCGGCTGTACGGCACGCGCAGCGCCAGCAGGAAAAGCACAAGCCCGAGGTAGATCAGCGGCTCGATCTGAAACCCTTTTGCCAGCATCACAAAGTGCACAGCACCAAGCACAGCCGCGGCATAGGTCAGCCGGTGCAGCCGGGACCAAGTCCGGCCGAGCTTGCGGACCGAGAGGTTGTTGGAAGTCAGCGCAAGCGGCAGCATCAGGACAAAGGCACCCATGCCGATGGTGATATAGGGCCGCTTGGCAATGTCAGTGAGGATCTGGCCCAGGATCTGCACATCCAGCACCAGCCAGACCAGCAGGTGGCACAGAACATAAAAGAAGCACAGCAGCCCGATCGCCCGGCGGAACTTCAGAAGGTTGAGGCCCAGCAGGCGGCGCAGCGGAGAAATCGCCAGCGTCAGGATCAGAAGCTGCAGCGCCAACTCCCCGTATTCATGCTCCAGTGCCTTGATCGGCTCAACGCCAAGACCGCCCGTCAGGCCAAGATAGAACAGCCAGGGGCCAGGCAGCGCGCCCAGGAGGTATACCGGCCAGACGGGCAGGCACCGGACAAGCTGGTTTGCAAATCCCATCCGCGGCCTCCTTAGAAATACTCGCTGAGGTCCATGCCTTCATAAAGGGCGGCTACCTCGGCCTCGTATCCGTTGAACATCAGCGTCGGCTGACGGCGGGCAAACAGCCCCCCGCCGATGCGGCGCTCGCTGGCTTGGCTCCAGCGCGGGTGCGAGACTTCCGGATTCACATTACTATAGAAGCCGTACTCACGCGGGTTCGCCATGTTCCAGCTGGTTGGGGGCTCTTCATCGGTCAGGGTGATGCGCACCACCGACTTGATCGATTTAAAGCCGTATTTCCACGGCACCACCAGCCGCAGCGGCGCACCGTTCTGGTTGGGCAGCGGTTTGCCGAAGATGCCGGTCGCCATGATCGTCAGCGGGTGCATCGCCTCGTCCAGGCGCAGCCCCTCGCGATAGGGCCAGTCCAGCACCTTATAGATGGTGCCCGGCATCTCGGACGGGCGGTAGAGAGTCTCGAAGGCCACGTATTTCGCGCCCTCCTGCACCCCCGCAAGGGTCAGCAGGTCAGCCAGCTCGAACCCCTGCCAAGGCACCACCATCGACCAGGCCTCAACACAGCGGAACCTGTAGATGCGCTCTTCAAGCGTCATCTCACTCAGGATCTGTTCAAAGGAATAGTCGCCCGGATTGTCCACCAAACCGTCGATCGCGACACTCCAGGGCTCGGTGGTCATCCGCTCAGCATATTCGGACGGATCTCCCTTGCCGGTTCCGAACTCATAGAAGTTGCAGTAACCGGTCACCTCTTCCCAGGTGTTGGGCGCCAGCTCCTCTTCCGGCAGAGCCGCTTCCGCCCGGGCCTGCGTGCCCAGCGCCGCAGCCAGCCCGCTGCCTGCCAGCCCTGCCATGATCCGGCGGCGGTTCCAGAACACGGCCTCCGGGGTTGCGTCTGCAGGGGTTAAATCGTTGGTCCAGCGGCGGGCCATCTGCGTCTCCTGATTATCCAGTCACATCTGAGGTAACGGCGCCGTGCGCAAAACCCAAAACATATCCTGTCACGACTGCGCGAGAGACCTGTAACGTAACATCCAATCCTTCACCCGCTGTGAACGGGAACAAGGAAAAAGGCGCCGCGGCGATTTTCCCGGTGGCGGGACGGCCCATCCCATGCAAACATCCCTATATGTATAACGCAACCGCCGGGACCGTCCGCCCTGGCGGTCGCAAAGGGAGAGACACCATGAAAAAGCACATCGCCGCAGCAGCCCTTGCCCTCACCGCCCAGACCGCCGCAGCGCAGGAGGCCGTGCTCCACACCACTGCACTGCCTTATGACGATGTGATCTTTGGATTAGAAAGCGCCATCACCAACCGCGGGCTGGTGGTCGATCACGTCAGCCATGTGGGCGATATGCTGGAGCGCACCCGCGCCGATGTCGGATCCGACGTGGTGCTGTTTCAGAGCGCGCAAGTATTCTCCTTCTGCTCCGCCCAGCTGTCGCGCGAGGTGATGGAGGCAGATCCGATGAACATCTCCTTCTGCCCCTATAACATCTTCGTGGCCCAGCTGCCGGGCGCGCAAGAGGTCAGCATCGGCTTCCGGTCCTTCCCCGAGGGAGAGATGCAGGTGATCCAGGACTTGCTGGATGGAATCGTGCAGGAAGCGATCGAAGAATAGGCGTCTTGACGGGTAATTTCCCCGCTGCACAGGCTGCCGGATTTCATTATGCTGGCCGGAAACATAAATTCCGGCTCGGGCAGACAATACATGAAATCCTTCCTTGCTTCCCTGATGATGCTAGCTGCCGCCTCGCTGGCAGGCTGCGCCACCACCCCCGCTGCGACCAAGAACAATGTCGAGGAGCTTTCTCTTGCGCTGCAGTCGATGGGCCCCGAGGTCGACCCTGCTGAGGCCCGCCGCGCGGCAGAGATCGCCTACAGCTACTCTGCCCAGCTGGCCGAGCAGTACAATGTCACCACCTCGCCGATTCTCCACAACACTCTGGTGAACACCGGCGTCAAGGAGCGCGGCGTCTGCGTGCATTACGCCGAGGATATGCAGGCCCGCCTCAATCAGGAGAACTTCCGGACGCTGTCGATGCTGCGTGCCATTGCCGAGCCGAAAAGCGATTTCCGCATCGACCACAGCACCGCGGTGATCGCAGCCAAGGGCGATGACATCTACGAGGGTGTCGTACTCGATCCCTGGCGCTATGGCGGCAAGCTCTACTGGTCCGCCACCACCGAGGATCCCCGATACGACTGGGAACCGCGTATGGAAGTCCTTCGCCGCAAGTACGCGCGCCGGATGGCCAAGGAAGCGGCGGCGGGCAGTTAACCCCCCTTTGCAAGGCCCGGCCCCAGTGTCAGAGCCAGGGCCGCGCCAGCCGGTGCATGGCCAGCAGGGCAATCAGCAGCCCGGCTGAGACCGCCGCCAGCACCGGCCAGTCCAAATCCAGCATCTGCGCCCCGAACCACGTGGACAGCAGCGTCACCGGCAGGATGCCCAGCGCGGTAGTCCACACAAAGGTCCAAAGGCGGACCTGGGTCAGCCCGGCGGCATAGTTGATCAGGTTAAAAGCGATTACCGGGACCAGGCGCGCCGCCAGCAGCGCCAGCGCCCCCCGTTCCTCGGTCCAGGCATCCAGCTGCCGCACCTGCGCCCCGCTCAGCCAGTCCCGGACGGCCTCCTGGCCCAGACGGCGCGCCAGCCAAAAGGCCACCAGCGCCCCAAGCATCGCCCCAGTCCAGATCAGCACCGCCCCCAGGAGCGTGCCAAAGATTGCACCTGCACACAGCGCCAGGATTTCCGCTGGAAACGGCACAAAGGAATGCACCACCATCAAAACAATCACCGCCAGCGGCGCCCAGGCACCTGTACTGCGCAGCCAGACAACCATATCCTCCACCGGGCGCACCTGCCCATTCAGCACATAGGCCGCCAGCGCGCCGCACAGCAGCACGAGGAGAAACGCGGCAAAGGCCGTTCTGCGCCTGATGCGGATCATATTACCGGCACCTGTGCTAAGAATAGCTGCCAGTCTAGCGCTTTCCGCCACTGCCGCAAAATGCGCGGCCAGGCAGTCATGAAAAGGCCCGCCACTGCAGGCGGGCCCTTTCAGGTTCACGATCTGCTCTTAATGCACGGCCGATTAATGCACGACGGCATCATCCGGCCGCGGCTTGTCGCTGGTGCCCAGCCGCTCGCCGATAATCAGCCCCTCGCTGCCGGCCGTGACCGGGACGGTATCGCCATCCTTGATCTCGCCGCCCAGCAGAGCCTCGGCCAGCGGGTTCTGCAGCGCACGCTGGATCACCCGCTTCAGCGGCCGGGCGCCGAACACCGGATCATAGCCCTCGTCCGCCAGCCAGGTCTTGGCCGCCTCGTCCAGCTCCAGCGTGATCTTGCGCCCCGCCAGCCGCTTGAGCAGCCGGGCCAGCTGGATCTCGACGATGCCGTCCATGTCCGCACGGTTCAGGCGGTCGAAGATAATGGTCTCATCCAGACGGTTCAGGAACTCGGGCCGGAAGTGGGCCCGCACCGCATCCATCACGTCGCGCTTAGCCTCCGAGGCATCGGCCCCGTCCGGCAGCTGGCTCAGCGCCTGCGCACCGAGGTTCGAGGTCAGCACGATCAGCGTTTGTTTGAAGTCGACGGTGCGGCCCTGACCATCGGTCAGCATACCGTCATCCAGCACCTGCAGCAGCACGTTGAACACGTCCGGATGCGCCTTCTCGACCTCGTCGAACAGCACCACCTGATAGGGGCGGCGGCGCACGGCCTCGGTCAGCGCCCCGCCTTCGTCGTACCCGACATAGCCCGGAGGCGCGCCGATCAGCCGGGCGACCGAGTGCTTCTCCATGTACTCCGACATGTCGATACGCACCATCGCGTGCTCGTCGTCGAAAAGGAACCCGGCTACTGCCTTGGTGAGCTCGGTCTTGCCGACACCGGTCGGCCCGAGGAACAGGAATGACCCCAGAGGCCGGTTCTCGTCATTCAGACCTGCCCGCGCGCGGCGCACCGAGTTGGCAACCGCCGTGACGGCGGCGTTTTGGCCGATCACCCGGCGGTGCAGCTCATCCTCCATGCGCAGCAGCTTCTCGCGCTCGCCCTCCAGCATCTTGGAGGTCGGAATGCCGGTCCAGCGCTCCACAACGGCTGCGATCTGCTCAGGCCGCACGGCCTCCTCGACCATCAGCCCCTGCTCTTCTTTCTGCTCGGCATCCGCCAGCTGCTTCTCCAGCCCCGGAATGACGCCATAGGACAGCTCACCTGCCTTCGCGAGGTTGCCCTTCCGCTTGGCGATATCCAGCTCCGCCCGGGCGCGGTCCAGCTGCTCCTTCAGGTCGCGGGCCGAGGCCAGCTTGTCCCGCTCCGACTGCCACTGCGCGGTCATCTCGGCGGATTGCTCTTGCAACTCCGCCAGTTCCTTCTGCAGCTTCTCCAGGCGGTCCTTGGAGGCCGCATCATCCTCCAGCTTCAGCGCCTCTTCCTCGATCTGCATTTGCAGAATCTGCCGGTCCAGCGCATCCAGCTCTTCCGGTTTCGAATCCACCTGCATCCGCAGGCGGGAGGCGGCCTCATCCATCAGGTCAATCGCCTTGTCCGGCAGAAAGCGGTCAGTGATGTAGCGGTTCGAAAGCGTCGACGCCGCCACCAGCGCCGCATCGGCAATGCGCACCCCGTGGTGCAGCTCATACTTTTCCTTGATGCCGCGCAGGATCGACACAGTGTCCTCCACCGTGGGCTCAGTAATCATCACCGGCTGGAACCGCCGGGCCAGGGCGGCGTCCTTCTCCACATACTTGCGGTATTCATCCAGCGTGGTGGCGCCGATGCAATGCAGCTCGCCGCGCGCCAGCGCCGGCTTGATCAGATTGGCGGCATCCATGGCGCCATCCGATTTGCCCGCGCCGACCAGCGTGTGCATCTCGTCAATGAACAGGATGATCTCTCCCGCGGCTTCGGTGACTTCCGTCAGAACGGCTTTCAGACGCTCCTCGAATTCGCCGCGGTATTTTGCGCCGGCGATCAGCGCACCCATGTCGAGCGCAAGCAGCTTCTTGTCGCGCAGCGACTCAGGCACATCGCCGTTGATGATGCGCAGCGCCATGCCCTCAGCAATTGCGGTTTTACCGACGCCCGGCTCACCAATCAGAACCGGGTTGTTCTTGGTCCGGCGCGACAGCACCTGCATCGAGCGGCGGATTTCTTCGTCCCGGCCGATGATCGGGTCGATCTTGCCCTCACGCGCCGCTTCGGTCAGGTCGCGGGCGTATTTCTTCAACGCATCGTAGCCTTCCTCAGCGGTTGCCGAGTCGGCCGTGCGCCCCTTGCGGATGTCATTGATCGCTTCGTTGAGCTTCTGGGCGGACACTTCGCCCGCCTCCAGCGCCTCCTTGGCCTTGGATTTGACCATGCACAGCGCCATCAGCAGCCGTTCCACCGGCACAAAGCTGTCGCCCGCCTTCTCGGCAATCTTGGCGGCCTCATCCAGCACCTTGGCAGTCTGCCCGTCCAGATAGATCTGCGCGGCGTCGCCGCTCACCTCGGGCTGCTTTGCAACGGCCGCATCAACGGCCTCCGCCACGCGCGCAGGCGCGCCGCCCGCGCGCGAGATCAGATTGCTTGCCAGCCCCTGATCGTCGTCCATCAATGCTTTCAGAATATGCTCTGGCACCAGCCGCTGGTGCCCCTCGCGCATCGCAATGGTCTGCGCCGCCTGCACGAACCCACGTGCACGCTCCGTGAACTTGTTCAAGTCCATCTTGCTCTCCTTTTTCAAGCGCCCGCGTTATTGGCAGCGCCCGCTTTGCGGCACGCCCCGGTCCGGGCCTCGGCAATAGATGTGGGAAGCGATGCCGCCGCTTCAAGATCATCATGCCCGCAAAAGGTGAGGAAATCCCTGACCTGCGTCAACTTTGCGCCCAGCCCGCCGCCCCGGACGCAACCGCGCCGCGCACCAGCGCGGCGCCGGGCCCAAAATCTGCAATAGGCGCCGCCAGGGGCCTGTTCAGATGCGGGAGCACCCGCCCGCCGCAGCGGCACCTTGCCGAATGCCTGCCCCTTGCGTATGAAACGCCAGTTCACGCCACAGCTGCCACAAAGGACTGCCCCATGACCCAAGCCCCGCGCGCCGATGACCGCCTGATTGTTGCCATGGATGTCCCCAACGCGCTGGACGGGCTGAAACTGGCCGAACAGCTGGGCGATGCTGTCTCCTTTTACAAAATCGGTCTTGGCATGCTCACTGGCGGCGGACTGGCGCTGGCCAATGAGCTCAAGCAGGAGCACGGCAAGCGCATCTTTCTCGACATGAAACTCTTTGACATCGGCGCCACCGTGGAAAACGCGGTGCGGGGCCTGGCGCAGTTCGACCTCGACTTCCTCACCGTGCATGGCGACCCTTACGTGGTGCGCGCCGCCAAGGAAGGCGCGGCTGGCAAGGACCTCAAGATCCTCGCCGTCACTATCCTCACCTCGCTCGACCGGCAGGACCTGGATGGTGCGCTGATCAAGGCGGGCGCTGTGCAGGACCTGGTGCTGGAGCGCGCAGGCAACGCCTTTGCCGCCGGCGCCGACGGGGTGATCGCCAGCCCGCAGGAGGCCGCGCTGATCCGCGCCCTGCCCGAGGCGGAAGGCAAGCTGATCGTCACCCCAGGCGTCCGCCCTGCCGGAGCGGCCTTGGGCGACCAGAAACGCGTCGCCACCCCGGCGTCCGCCATCGCAGACGGCGCCGACCATATCGTAGTGGGCCGCCCGATCTGGACAGCAGACAGCCCCCGCGCCGCGGCTGAGGCCATCCTGGCAGAGCTGGCCGGCACGCAAACCTGACCGCCACCGCGCGGCCCAGAAGGTCCGCAGCACGAAAGCGCCTGCGCCGCAAACGGCGCAGGCCGGCCTCTGCTTAAAAAACAGGCAGCAATAAAAAATGTGCGGTGGACACATCTATTCTGCGCGGTCCACCGCCATGCCGCCAGCTTACCTAACGTCAACGCACTCTTTTCACTGATGAAACCTGCCGCTGAACCGGTTTCTGCGCCAAATCGTCCTGTAACCCAAAAGGCACACCCGGAAAAGCCGCCGCTTCGCCCGCGACCCGCAAACTTTGCGAAACGGCGCTGGCTGCGCGATTCTGCAGATGAGACACTCCCCAGACGGGCTTTTCTTCCTGAGACCCGTCACCTTCCCCCCGCATTCCAGCGGGGGATCTTTCTTTCTGCTTCCTGAAATTTCCGCTTTCACCTTCGCCGTTCAGCAAGGTACTCGCGCAGGCGCGCCGCGAAATGCGGCACGGCCAAGGGATGGGCGCAATAGACCTCCGGCGCCATCAGCGCCCAGCCCTGCCCCTCATCCCCGAACCGGATCAGCTCAACGGCTGACGCTGGCAAATGCGCGGCAAAGAACCAGACCCGCCCGTGCGGACGCTGATAGGGCCGCGCCCAGACCAGCGCTGCCGGCTCCAGCACCAGCCCGACCTCTTCAACGGTCTCGCGCAGTGCACAGGCCGCGGGGCTTTCGCCTGCTTCACGGCCGCCGCCCGGCAAATCCCAATGGCCGGGATAAGGAATATCAGGTCTGTCATCCCGCTGGATGACCAGCAGATTCTGCCCTAGAAACACCGCCAGCTTGGCGCCGGCAAAATCTTCGCCTGCTGATGTCATGATCTGTCACTTGGCAATCCGCCGCGCTAAAGACAAGCCCTCCGCCGCAAGCTAGACTGCCGCCTCCAGGACCACAGCCAGCCGCCTCCCATGCACGCCCTTTGCCGAGACTGCCTGAACCAGATCCCCCTAGCCCGGCGCTGCCCGCATTGCGGCAGCCCGCGGATCAAGGCGCATGAGGAGCTGTTCTCCCTCACCATTGCACACATGGACTGCGACGCCTTTTACGCCAGCGTCGAGAAACGCGACAATCCTGAGCTGGCCACCAAGCCCGTGATCATCGGCGGCGGCAAGCGCGGGGTGGTCTCCACCGCCTGCTATGTCGCCCGCATCCGCGGCGTCCGCTCCGCCATGCCGATGTTCCAGGCGCTGAAACTCTGCCCCGACGCAGTGGTGATCAAGCCGCGCATGAATGTCTATGTCGAGGTCAGCCGCGAAATCCGCAAGATAATGAATGAGCTGACCCCGGATGTGGAGCCGCTTTCACTGGATGAGGCTTTCATGGACCTCACTGGCACCGAAAAGCTGCATGGCGCGCCGCCCGCGGTGATGCTGGCGCGGCTGGTCAAGCGGATGAAGGACGAACTGGGCGTCACCGGCTCCATCGGGCTCAGCCACAACAAGTTCCTGGCCAAGGTTGCCTCCGACCTCGACAAGCCGCGCGGATTTTCGGTGATCGGCAAGGCCGAGACAGGCGATTTCCTGCGCGAAAAACCGGTGCGGCTGATCTGGGGCATCGGACCCGCAGCCCAGGCCAGCCTGGACAAGGCAGGCATTCGCACCTTTTCCGATCTCTTGCGCTGGGACCGCGAAGCGCTGCACAGCCGCTTCGGCTCGATGGGCGACCGGCTTTGGCACCTGGCCCGCGGCCAGGACCGGCGCCGGGTTTCCGCCCATGCGCCCATTAAGTCGATCTCCAATGAAACCACCTTCTTTGAAGACACTGCCAGCCTCGAAGTACTCGACGGCCATTTGTGGCGGCTGGCCGAAAAAGTCTCGGACAGGGCCAAGGCGCGGGAAGTGGCAGGCCGGGTTGTCACCCTCAAACTGAAGCGCGCCAACCACTCGGCGCTGACCCGGCGGGTCACCCTGCACAGCCCCACCCAGATCGCCGACCGGATCTACCGCACCGCCCGCGGCCTGCTGGATCAGGTGGGCAACGAGGGCCCCTACCGGCTGCTGGGCTGCGGTATCTCTGACTTGGTGCCCGAATCGCAGGCCGACGAGAGCGGCGATTTGCTGGACCCGCAGGCCGGAAAGCGGGCGGAGGCGGAACGCGCCACGGATGCGATCCGGAAACGGTTCGGCGACGGAGCGATTCTCAAAGGCCGCGCCCTGCGCTAAGCCGTGCGTTGCATTCCCTTATTCCGCCGCCAGCGGAATTTCCTCCTGCCCGATGGCCGCAATCTCCGCGGTCACCTGGCGCAGCAGTTTCTGCAGCGGCTCGAAATTTCCGTTGGGCCGGATATTGACCTCATCCATATAGAGCGCCCGGTCGATCTCGATCTGGACCGCATGCTGGCGCCGCGACGGCCGGCCGTAGGTCTGCGCGATGTAAGCCCCGGCAAACGGCGTATTGCGGGCCACTTTCAGCCCCGCCGCGGCAAAAGCCGCCTCGATCCGGTCCACCACACTGCTGTCCGCGGCAGCACCGAACCGGTCGCCCAGCACCACCTCCGGCTTGCCGCTGCCAATTGGCGCCATGGTGTCGATCGCCTCATGCGGCATTGAGTGGCAGTCGACCAGAATCGCCTGCCCGAAACGCCGGTGCGCCTGCTCCAGAAGCCCCTTCAGTGCCTGGTGATAAGGGTGCCAGTAACAGCTGATCCGCTCCTCGGCCTCGGCCAGGGTCAGCTTGCCGCGGTAGATCGCGCGCCCGTTGGCCACTACGCGGGGAATCACCCCCAGGCCTGACGCCACCCGCGGGTTCTGCCCGCGCCGCTGCACCCCGTCGATCACCGCCGGGTCCAGTTCATCGGGCGAGCGGTTCAGGTCCAGATAGGCACGCGGCTTGACCGCAGTCAGCAGCGGCGCCCCGAATTCCGGCGCCGCCTGGAACAGCTGGTCGACAAAAGCATCCTCTGAGCTGCGGATGGTTTTCCGCCCCAGAATCGACTGTGCCAGAAAGGAATCGCTGTAATCGGTACCGCTGTGGGGAGAGGCAAAAACCACCGCGGACGCCAGTTTCTGCGGGGAATTCACGGAAAACGCTGTATCAGGCATCCTTGCTCCGGTGCTTCTTGTGCAAGAAACAGCATATCGCGGAAATTTCTGCGGTCAAAAGCTCTTGCACCCTCGGGCGACTCTATTTATAGACCCCCTCACCGGCGCGGCACCCCGCGCCCCTTTCACTTCTAAGGGGCAGGAGGCTGGGCAGGCCAGAGTGGGCGATTAGCTCAGCGGTAGAGCACTTCGTTGACATCGAAGGGGTCACAAGTTCGATCCTTGTATCGCCCACCATTCCATTCACTGCCCTGGCTACGGCCACGGCACCCGCTAACCCAGGCGCTGGTTCGCGCCGCAGACAAGGAGAGAGACCATGAAGGTCAAGAACTCGCTCCGTTCGCTGAAGAACCGGCACCGCGATTGCCGGGTTGTGCGCCGCAAAGGCCGCGTTTACGTGATCAACAAGACCCAGCGCAAGTTCAAAGCGCGACAGGGCTAAGATCCGACACAGCGACACACAGAAAACCGCATCACCCGATGCGGTTTTTTTGCGTTTGGGGCCTGCGGTTTCCGGTCCTGGCCAAGGAGCCGCGCCCGCAGATACCCCGGCTGCCGCCGGGCAATGCTTGGCGGGCTTTGCCAAAAGCCCTGCGACGGACGGAAGAGGCCGAACCTATGCGGGCCCACCGGACAGCTCACCACACGCAGCAGCGGCGGCCCGGAACCGGCAGGGCTTCCGTCCCTCCGCCCCCCGTCTTGCACCGCCGCGGCAAAATATCTGATTTCTTTTGTCGGAAATTCGTTGCATCCGTTGGAAAATTCATTAATTGACTGTTTCAGTCGGAAAAAGAGCCACTAACGAACGGGACATCACATGCTGAAAGCCACCACAGTACTGGCCGGCGCGCTGACCGCGGCCATCGCCACCACCGCTGCTGCCGAAGGTGAACTGAACATCTATTCCTCGCGTCACTATGACACCGACGAACAGCTCTATTCGGAGTTTGAAGAGGCCACCGGCATCACCATCAACCGGATCGAAGGCAATGCGGATGAACTGATTGCCCGGTTGACGGCTGAAGGCGAAAACTCTCCCGCCGACATTCTGATCACCGTCGACACCTCCCGCCTGACCCGGGCCAAGGACGCAGGCGTGCTGCAAAGCATCGAAAGCGATGTGCTGGAGACCCGCGTGCCAGCCTATCTGCAGGACCAGGACAACCAGTGGTTCGGCTTCAGCCAGCGCTCGCGGATCATCTTCTATGACAAGGACGAGGTCGCCAATCCGCCGCTGACCTATCTGGACCTGGCCGACCCCGCGTATAAGGGCAAGGTGTGCATCCGCTCCTCCAAGAACACCTACAACCAGACCCTGCTGGCCTCGATCGTGACTCATCACGGCGCAGACGCAGCCCGCAGCTGGGCCGAAGGCGTGGTTGCCAACATGGCGCGCGACCCGCAGGGCGGCGACACCGACCAGATGCGCGGCATTATTTCGGGCGAATGCGATATCGCCGTGGCCAACAGCTATTACTTCGCCCGCGCGATCCGCAAGGACGTCAAGGGTGTGTCGGAAAACCGTGACCAGATCGGCTGGCTGTTCCCCTCGCAGAATACCGAAGGCGCGCATATGAACCTGTCCGGTGGCGGTGTTGCCGTGCATGCCCCGAACAAGGACAACGCCGTCAAGTTCCTGGAGTACCTCGCCAGCGATTCCGCCCAAGCCTATTTCTCGGCCGGCAATGACGAATACCCGGCGGTTCCGGGCGTTGGCCTGGCCCCGTCGATCGCAGCGCTTGGCCATTTCAAGCCGGACGACGTGAACCTGTCGGAGGTTGCCAAGAACCTGCCCGAGGCACAGAAAATCTTCAACGACGTTGGATGGAAATAACACCAGAACTTTAAAACCGGAGAAGCGCGGCCCCCGGTCGCGCTTTTTTGCATCCGTGCCTGCCCTGACTGACGGACACCAAAATTGCGGCGCACCCCCAGCTTTTTCTAGACCCCTTAGCTCCGGACGCCTATACGTTCGCGCATCTTAAAATTCGGGGGGGGGAACATGCCGTCAGGAGCACGCCGAGCTCTGGGGGACCAGAGCTTATGAACCGGTTGCCGGTAACGATTATCAGCGGGTATCTGGGGGCGGGCAAGACCACCCTGATCAACCGTCTGCTGGCCGAGGATCACGGACTGAAGCTGGCCGTGATCGTGAATGACTTCGGCGCGGTCAATATAGACGACGCGCTGATCCAGGACACGGATGGCGGCAAGATCGCCCTCACCAATGGCTGCGTCTGCTGCACAATGGGCGACGACCTGGCCGTGGCACTGCGGCAAGTGCTGAACCGCCCCGAACACCCGGACCATCTGGTGATCGAGGCCAGCGGCATTTCCGATCCGGTGGCCATCGCCAATTCCGTTCTCAATGAAAACGGCCTCAGCTACGGCGGCATCGTCACCTTGGTGGATGCGGGGAATGCGCAAACGCTGCTGAACGATCCGCTGATTACCCCCCAGGCAGAGCAGCAGATCCGCGCAGCCGATCTGGTGATCGCCACCAAATGCGGTGAAATTTCCGAAACGCTCGGCGCCGCGCTGAAGTCGGCTGGCGCCCGCACCCCGACGGTGCTGAACGGCTCTCCTGTGGCGGAATTGCTGTTCGACGTGGTGCCGCTACCCAAGGGCCGCGCGGTCGCCGCCCACCCCGCCTATACCACTTGGCAGCACCGCAGCCGCACCGTGCTGGACCGCCGCGCGCTGGGGGACAAGCTGGCAGGCCGTCCTGCCGGGCTCTACCGGATGAAGGGGTTCGTGCTGACCACCGGCGGCGCTTATGAGCTGCATGTGGTGGGCCGCCATGTTGAGGCGAAACGCTGCGAGGCAGAGGAAACTGTTCTGGTGGGCCTGGGCCCTTCAGACCGGATTTCCCGTGACGAGATCGAGGCCTGGTGGGCGGCATAAGCCGCCCCTTTCGTCAGGAACGCACCAAGAAAATTCGAGTTTTCTTGGCAAGAATTTTCCAAAGTTGCTGCGCCTACCGCCGCCGCCCTACCTGACGGCAGATCAGGATCACCGGCAGCAACCCAACCGCCATGATCACCAGCGAGGGCACAGCGGCGCCCTCCAGCCGCTCGTCTGCCGCCAGCCGGTGCGCCTGCACTGCAAGCGTGTCAAAGTTGAACGGCCGCATGATCAGCGTCGCAGGCAGTTCCTTCATCACATCGACAAAAACAATCAGCAATGCGGTCATCAGGCTGGGCGTCAGGATCGGCAGATACACCCGGCGCAGCATCCCCATGGGCCCCTGCCCCAGTGAGCGCGCCGCTGCATCCATATTGGTGTGCATAGTGGCCTGCCCGCCCTCATATGCCCCCAGTGCAGCCGCCATAAAGCGAACGCCATAAGCCGCCACCAGAAGCCAGATCGAGCCGGTCACCAACAGCCCTGTGCGGATGCCGAAGGTCTCCCGCATCCAGGCATCGAGCGCATTGTCAAACGCCGCGAAAGGCACGATCAGCCCTACCGCGATCACCCCGCCGGGCACCGCATATCCCAGCCGGGCGAAATAGGCCGCCGCGGAGGACAGCCGCCCGGGCCGCAAGCGCTGGTAGAACCCGAGGCAAACCGCAGCCGCAACCGTCAGCACCGCTGCTGCCGACGCCAGAATGATCGAATTACTGGTGAAATCCATGTAGCGGCGGCTGAACAGGTTCTGCTCGGAATCAAAGCTCATCAGAAGCAGCACTGCCACCGGCAGCAGGAAGCCCAGCACCACCGGCACCGCGCAGAAGAACACGGCCGCCACCGCCTTGATGCCGCTCAGCTTTGCCGGCGGCATCTGGGTGTGATGCTTGCCGGCATGGTGGTACTTGGCCCGCCCGCGGGTGGAGCGCTCCACCACCGCCAGCGTCAGGGCAAAGCCCAGAAGGCACAGAGCCAGCTGCGCTGCCCCGCCCCGGTCGCCCAGCGAGAACCAGCTGGTGTAGATGCCGGTGGCAAAGGTCTGCACCCCGAAGTACGAAACCGTGCCGAAGTCTGCGATGGTTTCCATCACCGCCAGCAGCACACCGGAGGCAATAGCCGGGCGTGCCATCGGCAGGCTGACCAACCAGAAAGCCTGCCAGGAATTCTTGCCAAGCGCCCGCGCGGCCAGGAAGGCGCCTGCGCTCTGCTGCATGAACGCCGCCCGTGCCAGCAGGTAAACATAAGGATAAAGCACCAGCACCAGCATCGCCGCCGCCCCGCCGGTGGAGCGGATTTCCGGGAACCAGTAGTCGCGCGGCCCCCAGCCCGTTACCTCCCGCAGGGTGGATTGTACGATTCCCGGATGGTCCAGGATATGGGTGTAGGCATAGGCCAGAACATACGCCGGAAAGGCCAGCGGCAGCACCAGCGCCACCTCCAGGAACCGCGCGCCGGGGAACCGCGTCATCGTCACCAGCCATGCTGCTCCGGTGCCGATTGCGAAGGTGCCAAGCGCCACCATCGCCACCAGTGCCAGCGTCGTCAGCGAATACCCCGGCAGCACAGTTTCAGCGAGATGGCTGATCGTGTCGGTACCGCCAAACGCCGCCGCCAGCGCCACCGCCACCATCGGCAGCAGGCAGGACAGCGCCACGATCCAAGCCATCACTGCAAACAGCCCGCCGCCGCCCTTGCCGCCGCGGCGGCGCCCGTGCGGGGCGTATTCTATGGGATCATTGGCAGCAGTCATTTGTGGCAGTCAGGGTCCGGATGAAGGGTCTCACCGCCCTATTTCGACCATTCCAGTCAGAAATTCCAGCCGGAAAGCGCGGCCCGGGCCATGCCGCCGCCAGAACAGCAAACGGGCGCCTGCATCCGGCGCCCGCTAGTTTCAGCAGAACTGCGCGACTCAGTCGTAGGTCCGCTGATCCTCGATCACCAGCCCGTCATTGGGCAGCGCGCCAGGGTCCACCACCTCGACCTTGCCCTTGAGCTTCAGCACCTCGATCACCGACCGCGCATAGGCCACCTCGTCGCCGCCCGCGGCTTCGATCTGCACGGTCATCGCGTCCATCTCGCCATCGCGGCTGGCGATCACCCGGGCCTTGACGATCTCGTCATGTTTTTCGACCAGCGCCGCCACCTGCTCGGGGCGCACGAACATGCCCTTGATCTTGGTGGTCTGATCGGCGCGGCCCATCCAGCCCTTGATCCGCATGTTGGTGCGGCCGCAGGGCGAGACACCCGGCATCACCGCCGACAGATCGCCGGTGGCAAAGCGGATCAGCGGATAATCGGGATTGAGCGTGGTCACCACAACCTCGCCCACCTCGCCCGGCGCCACCGGGTTGCCGGTGCCGGGAGTGACCATCTCGACGATCACATGCTCGTCAACGATCATCCCCTCCATCGCCGGGCTTTCATAGGCGATGTTGCCCAAATCGGCGGTGGCATAGCACTGCAGGCAGGTAATCCCGCGGTCGGCGTATTCCTGGCGTAGGGAGGGGAACAGCGCGCCACCGCCCACCGCCGCCTTGGAGAACGCCAGCTCCACGCCCATCGCGTCCGCCTTGTCCAGGATCACCTTCAGGTAGTCCGGCGTGCCGGCATAGGCGGTGGCGCCCACGTCGCGCGCAGCTGTCACTTGCAGCTCGGTCTGGCCGGTGCCGGCCGGCAGCACCGCGGCGCCAACCGCCCGCGCGCCGTTTTCAAAGATCATGCCCGCAGGCGTCAGATGGTAGCCGAAGCAGTTCTGCACCACATCGCCCTGCCCGATCCCGGCGGCGTTCAGGAACCGCCCCATCCGCCACCAGTCACCGTCCACCCCGCCCGGCTCGTAAATCGGGCCGGGGCTCTGGAAGATATGGGCAAAGCCATGTGCAGGCTTCACGGTGAAGCCGCCAAAGGGAGGTTTCTCCGCCTGCGCCCGGCTCAGCTCCGATTTGCGCAGCACCGGCAGCTTGGCCAATGCCTCAGCCGAGGTCACCGCGGCCGGGTCCACCCCGTCCAGCAGCGTGGCATACCCGGCTGCACTCTTAGCGCGGGCGATCTGCTCCGGGAGCGCCTTTGCCAGGTCTGCGGCGCGTTCGTCTGCGCTGCGGGTTTCAAGCGTGTCAAAAAAGCTCATCACGTCATCTCCCCGCATCAGCTCAGCCACCTCTTGCGCCGGCGGTAGGACCGCACGTCGCGGAAGCTCTTGCGTCCCTCATCCGACATCCCGAGGTAGAATTCCTTCACGTCCGGGTTTTCCCGCAGCTCGGCAGCGGGACCGTCCATCACCACCCGGCCCGATTCCAAAATGTAGCCATAATGCGCATAGCGCAGGGCCACGTTGGTGTTCTGTTCCGCCAAGAGGAAGGTCACGCCCTCGTTTTCATTGATCGACTTCACGATCTCGAAAATTTGCTCCACCAGCTGCGGCGCCAGGCCCATTGAGGGTTCGTCCAGCAGGATCGTCTCCGGCCGCGACATCAGCGCGCGGCCCATCGCCACCATCTGCTGCTCGCCGCCCGAGGTATACCCCGCCTGCGACTTGCGGCGCTCCTTCAGGCGCGGGAAGTAGCTGTAGACCATTTCCAGGTCTCTCTGGATGTTCGCGCCGCCATCCGAGCGGGTATAAGCGCCGGTCAGCAGGTTCTCTTCCACCGTCAGATGCTCAAAGCAGTGGCGGCCTTCCATCACCTGGATGACGCCCTTCTTCACCAGCTCCGCCGGGTCCTGCTCATGCACGTGGTCGCCGCGGTATTTGATCGAGCCCTTGGTAACCTCACCGCGTTCCGAATGCAGCAGGTTCGACACTGCCTTCAGCGTTGTGGTCTTGCCGGCCCCGTTACCGCCCAGCAGCGCGGTGATGCCGCCTTTGGGCACATTCAGGCTCACGCCCTTCAGGACGAGGATCACGTGATTGTAGATCACCTCGATATTATTGACCTCCAGCAGGGTCTCGGCCTGCACGTCGGCGGTGTTCGCTGCATCCAGCATCAAAGCGTGTCCTCATGCCTGTCCCGGACCAGATCCGGGATCCCGTTGAGTGGCGCGGCAGCTTGCCGCCGCGCCGGTTTCTGTCCGGCCCCCCAAGAATGCGGGGGGCCGGCATGAAGCCGTTATTTGCAAGCAGGTTCGATGTTGTTCTCTGCTGCATAGGCAGCCGAGTCTTCCTCAACCAGCTTGCCGATCACTTCGGTGTCCGACGGTTTGAAGTCAGAGATCAGCGACCAGGTTTTGCTGTCCGCATCCCACTGGGTCACACCAACCAGGCCGGGGCCGCCGTGGTTTTCGCAGGAGACGTTGAAGGTCGGACCGAAGTTCGGCATTCCCAGCGCTTCCATCTTCGCCTCGTCGATCACTAGCGCTTCCATGCCGTCGCGCATCATCGCCGGGGTGATGTCCTTGGTGCCGTGGATTTCCTGCGCGGTCTTGGCAGCTTCGGCCGCCAGCATCGCCGCGTACATGCCGCGGTTATACAGGACGTTGCCGACCTGATCGCCGGCACCTGCTGCCTTGCCCGCATCCACGACGTATTTCTGGATGTCGTCAAACACAGGGAAGTCGCGGCCCACGTTGTGGAAGGTCACAGCCTTGTAGCCGTCAGCCTTGTCGCCCGCGGGCAGCACGTCATGCTCGGCACCGGACCACCACACGCCGATGAAGTTCTCCATCGGGAAGCGGATGTTGGCGGCTTCCTGGATTGCCACCTGGTTCATCACGCCCCAGCCCCACATCACGACATAGTCGGGACGGTCGCGGCGGATCTGCAGCCACTGCGATTTCTGCTCCTGGCCGGGATGATCGACCGGCAGCGCTACCAACTCAAAGCCGTGCTTCTTGGACAGCTCTTCCAGGGTGCGGATCGGCTCCTTACCATAGGCGGAGTTGTGGTAGACCAGCGCAATCTTCTTGCCGCTCAGATCGCCGCCGTTCTCTTCCAGCAGGTAGTTCACCACACCCGAGGCACCGTTCCAGTAGTTGGCCGGGTAGTTGAATACGTGGCTGAATACTTCGCCGTTCGCCGCCGATGTGCGGCCATAGCCCATAGTGTGCAGCGGGATGTTGTCCGCGGTCACTTTGGGGATCAGCTGATAGGTGATGCCGGTGGACAGCGGCTGATAGACCAGCGCGCCCTGGCCCTTAGTCGACTCGTAGCACTCAACACCCTTTTCGGTGTTATAGCCGGTCTCGCATTCAATCACCTTGGCCGGTACACCGCCGATGCCGCCATCGCGCTCGTTCAGCAGGGTGAAATAGTCGTTGTAGCCGTCCGAGAACGGGATGCCGCCCGCCGCATAAGGCCCGGTCCGGTAGCTGAGGTCCGGGAACACCAGATCGGCCATTGCCGGACCGGCTGCCATCGCGGCGCTCAGCGCCAGTGTGGTCAGTGTCTTTTTCATCGGCTTAAATCCTCCCTTTGGTCTTATCCGATGGTTTCGTTCGGCGGGGGTGGTCTTGGTTTTCTCCCCGCCAGCGTGTGTGCCGCCCCGCCTTAGTGCGGGAAGGGCCAGAGTCTCAGTTTTTCCTTGGCAACGCGCCACAGCTGCGCCATGCCGTGCGGCTCCGCGATCAGGAAGACGATGATCAGCGCGCCGACGATCACCAGCTGGAAATGCGCCACGATGTCGGTGGGCCAGTTCAGCAGGTCGACGCCGACCACCTTCAGCACCACCGGCAGCAGCACCAGGAAGGCAGCACCGGCAAAGGAGCCGAAGATCGAGCCCAAACCGCCCAGGATCACCATGAACAGCACCAGGAACGATTTGTTGATGCCAAAGGCCTCGCCGACCTCGACCGCGCCCAGATAGACCGCAAAGAACAGCGCACCGGAGATGCCGATAAAGAAGCCGGAGACAGCAAAGGCGGTCAGTTTGGCCTTCAGCGGGTTCACCCCGATGATCTCAGCCGCGATGTCCATGTCGCGGATTGCCATCCAGCTGCGGCCCACGGTGCCGCGGGTCAGGTTGCGGGCAATCAGCGCGCAGATGGTCAGGAAAATCAGGCAAAACAGATAGGTGGCCCAGGCCGGCGCATTGGGGCCGGTGATGATGATGCCAAAGGTATCGCGCTCCGGCGCGTTGATCTGGCCCGAGGCCGAATAGTTGTAGAACCACGGCACCCGGTTGAACAGCCACACCAGGAAGAACTGCGCTGCCAGCGTCGCCACCGCCAGATAGAAGCCCTTGATGCGCAAGGACGGCAGGCCGAACAGCACACAGACCCCTGCGGTGATACCGCCCGCAAGCAGCACGTGAATGAACATGCTGACTTCCGGGAAGGCAGTCATCAGCTTGTAGCAGGCATAGGCCCCCACCGCCATGAACCCGCCGGTCCCCAGGGAGACCTGTCCGCAATAGCCGACTAGGATGTTCAGCCCGATTGCCGCAATCGAGTAAATCAGGAACGGCAGCAGGATCGCATTGGCCCAATAATCGTTGATCAGGAAGGGGATGAGGCCAAAGGCCACCGCCAGCACCACATAGTACCGGTAGCGGTCGAACTTGATCGGGAAAGTCTGGCTGTCATCTGCATAGGAGACTTTGAAATCCCCGGCTTCACGGTAGAACATGTCTCAGATGCTCCCTTTCTCTTGCAAACGGGACCCGGTCCGGGTGTCTGTCTTGAATGTTTCAGCGGCGGCACTCATTCGACCTGCCCCCACTGCGCCTGCGCGGCGTCACGCTGTTCGCGGGTCATCCGCGCCGATGGTCTGGCATATCCGCTGTGTTCGCTGCCGCGCACCAGCCGAAGGTAGGCGATGATGCCTGTGATAAGCCCGGCCGAGGCCAGCAGCGCTGCGGTCACCACCTGGGTTTCGCTATAGCTTTCCGCCGTCAGCGCCAGATAGCCGAAGGACCAGAACCCGGCCCAGGCGACCACATTGACGATGGCAATCAGCTTGTTCATGCCGCCGCCCCGACGTTAACCACTTCTTCAGAAATCCCGGCTTCGCCACATTTCGCCCAAATCTCTTTGCCAGCATGTTGGCGGGTAAAGTGAGTGGGACTAATGACCGCGATTTTCGAGGAAATCCGGCGGCTGGAGGCCGCGCGGAAGAAGGGATGGATTTCAGCATCCGAATACGCAGTGGCCAAGGGCCGGCTGCTGGAAACCGTCGAGGACGCAACCGTGCTGCCGCCGTTTGAAGCGCAGCCGCCAAGGCGGGCAGTTGCCAGAGACGCACCCGGCCCTTGGGGGCCGATGCTGATCGGGCTATGCGGGGCGGGAGTGCTGACCTTCCTCGCCGGGCAGGTGATTGGCGATCTCACCATCGCTTTCACACTGGTTGCTAGCGTCTTTGCCGCCGTCGTCATCGCCGCCTTCCGCCGGCTCGAGGGCTGAGCACGCAGGGAGCAGATCATATGAGCCTCAGACCCGTTCAATGATCTTCTCCCCGAACAGGCCCTGAGGACGGAACACTAGGAACAGCAGCGCCAGCACATAGGCAAACCAGTTCTCGGTGGCGCCGCCGACCATCGGGCCGATGGCGAATTCGAACAGTTTCTCGCCCACACCGATGATCAGGCCGCCGACAATGGCGCCGGGGATCGAGGTGAAGCCGCCCAGCATCAGCACCGGCAGCGCCTTCAGCGCGATCAGCGACAGCGAGAACTGCACGCCGGACTTGGTGCCCCAGACGATGCCGGCAACCAGCGCCACAAAGCCTGCGACCGACCAGACCAGCACCCAGATGAAGTTCAGCGAGATGCCGACCGACAGGGCTGCCTGGTGGTCATCCGCCACAGCGCGCATCGCCCGGCCCTGTTTGGTGTACTGGGCAAAGCAGACCAGGCCCGCCACCAGCAGCGCCGCGATGACGGTCGCCACGATGTCCAGATTGTCGATAAAGAAGCCGTAGCCGAAGATGTTGAAGGTGGTCTCGTCAATCCACAGGTTGATGCCCTGCGGCAGGCCCACGTCCAGCGTCTTGATCTCGGAGCCCCACATCAGGTCAGCCACGCCTTCCAGGAAATAGGCAAGCCCGATGGTGGCCATGAACAGGATGATCGGCTCCTGCCCCACCAGATGCTTCATCACCAACACCTGCACCAGCCAGGCCAGCAGCACCATCACCGCCACGGTCAGGGCAATCGCCAGCACACCGGGCACGTTCCAGCCGAAATGGGTGACGTGGCCGCCGAAGACCGCGTTGATCACATGCGAGAAAGGCACCTGCCCCTGCATGATCCCGACCAGCGTCATCGCCGCAAACAGCGCCATCACGCCCTGGGCATAGTTGAAAATGCCGGACGCCTTGTAGATCAGGACAAACCCCAGCGCGACCAGCGCATAAAGCACGCCCGCCATCAGGCCGTTCAGCGTGACTTCCATCGCAAAGACAAGTTGTTCGGGCATTAGAGGCTCTCCTCGGAATTCTGCGCTGCGGCGGTGCACAGGGGGTGCACAAGGGGTGTACGGGTGTCACCCTGCCGGCGGCTGGTGTTGCTGCAGTGCAACTCAGTCATGGCTGACCCCCAGATAAGCGTCGATCACATCCTGGTTATTGCGCACCTCATCCGGCGTGCCGTCACCGATCTTCTTGCCGTAATCCATCACCACGACCCGGTCGCTGAGGTCCATCACCACGCCCATGTCATGCTCGATCAGGGCAATGGTGGTGCCGAACTCGTCGTTCACATCCAGGATGAAGCGGGACATGTCCTCTTTCTCCTCGACGTTCATGCCCGCCATCGGCTCATCCAGCAGCAGCAGCTTCGGTTCCGCCGCCAGCGCCCGCGCCAGTTCGACCCTTTTCTTCAGGCCATAGGGCAGCCGCGCCACCGGAGTCTTTCGGATATGCTGAATTTCCAGAAAGTCGATGACCCGCTCCACGATCTCGCGGTTTTCGGTCTCTTCCTTTTCCGCTTTGCCCTTCCACAGAGCCTGCGAAAACAGTCCTGTTTTCATATAGTTGAGCCGACCGGTCATGACGTTGTCCAGAACGCTCATGCCATCAAACAGCGCGATATTCTGGAAGGTCCGGGCAATGCCCTGGCGGGCCACCTCATAGGGTCTCATCTGCGGCCGCTTGGAGCCGCGGAACCAGACTTCTCCCTCCTGCGGCACATAAAAGCCTGAGATCACGTTCAGCATCGAGGATTTGCCGGCACCGTTGGGACCGATGATCGCACGGATCTCGCCCTCGCGGATGTCAAAGGAGATGTCCTTGATCGCCACCACGCCGCCGAACCGCAGGGTGATGTTCTTCATCTCCATCACCACACCGCCGATGGTGCGGCCGTCTTCGGTGACGTAGCTCTCGGAATTGTCAAGCATAACAACGGCCTCCATTTTTTTGCCACATAGAAATTTTAAGATTTCCATGCGATACTTGTGGGAAACGAGCAGCAAGGAGATCGACGTTATGTTCGGCGAACTTGAGCATTCCTGCCTTCTGAAGATGGCACTTGAATGCAAGCAGATGGGCCTCAGCCAATCCGAAAGCCTGGCCTCCATCATTGAGCAGACACACGGGTTCAGTTCCACCTTCAAGATTCAGCAGGTGGTCAACACCGCGTTCCACCCTGAACTCAACCCCGACCTGATCTGAGACCGTTCCGGCCTGCCCGGCACGGGGCGGGATTATTTCCGGAGATACGTGCGTCATTCCGCGGCCACCTTGTGAACCGCTGCCGGTTTCACTTCGGCATCGACAATGGTCAGCGTCGCTTTGATCGAGCCTTTGCGGCCGTCCTCATAGGTCACTTCCGTGACGGTCGAGACCTTTTCCGAACCGTCGTAAAGCGCGGTGATGATATCGTCGAACTTCTCTTCCACGATACGGCGGCGCACCTTGCGGGTGCGGGTCATCTCGCCGTCATCGGCATCCAGTTCCTTGTGCAGCACCACAAAGCGGTGAACCTGGCAGCCTGACAGCATAGGATCCTCGGCAACCGATTTGTTCACTGCGCTCACATGCTCGCGGATGGAGGCCAGCACCTGCGGATGGCCGGCCAGCTCCTGATAGGAGGCATAGGCGATATTATTGCGCTCAGCCCAGTTGCCTACCGCCGTCAGGTCGATGTTGATGAAGGCGACACAGCGGTCCTTGCCATTGCCGAACAGCACGGCTTCCAGAATGTCCGGATAGAATTTCAGCTTGTTTTCCACATACTTGGGCGCAAACATGCTGCCGTCGGCCATCTTGCCAACATCCTTGGCGCGGTCGATGATCCGCAGATGGCCAGAGCCTTCCTCGAAGAAGCCGGCGTCGCCGGTGGCCACCCAGCCTTCGGGATCCTTGGTGGAGGCGGTGGATTCCGGGTTGTTGAAATACTCCACGAAAGTCCCCGGCGAACGGTAGTAGATCTCTCCGTTGTCGCCGATCTTGATCTCCACCTCCGGCGCCGGCACGCCGACGGTGTCAGCACGCACTTCGCCATCCGGCTGCACGGTGATGAACACGGTCGCCTCAGTCTGACCGTACAGCTGCTTCAGGTTGATGCCCAAAGAGCGGTAGAAATCGAAAATCTCAGGCCCGATCGCCTCGCCCGCGGTGTAGCCCACGCGGATGCGGCCATACCCCAGCGTGTCCTTGAGCGGCCCGTAGACCAGAAGATTGCCCAGCGCATATTTCAGGCGGTCCATCATGCCGACGGGCTTGCCGTCCAGAATGTCGCCGCCGACTTTCTTGGCGTGGGCCAGGAAATGGTGGAACATCTTGCGCTTCATGGCGCTCGCGTCCTCCATCCGGATCATCACATTGGTCAGCTGGCCTTCGAACACCCGCGGCGGCGCAAAGAAATATGTCGGACCGATCTCGCGCAGGTCGGTCATCATGGTGTCGGCGCTTTCCGGGCAGTTCACGCAGAAGCCGCACCAATAAGACTGGCCAACCGAGAAGATGAAGTCGCCAACCCAGGCCATCGGCAGGTAGGAGAGGATATTCTCGCTCTGTGTCAGCTTGTCGAACTCGGCGGAGTTCTTGGCGCTTTCGATCACGTTGCGGTTCGACAGCACGACGCCCTTGGGCTTGCCGGTAGTGCCGGAGGTGTAGAGCATCACGCAGGTGCTGTCATAGTTCAGCTTGCTCTGGCGCGCGTTCAATTCGCCGATCAGCTCGTCATAGGCCGCCCGGCCCTGATCCTGGATATGGCTGAACTGGTGCAGCTGGGTGTGGTCGTATTTACGCATGCCGCGCGGGTCGAGATAGATCATGTGCTCAAACTGATGAAGCTGATCCTGAATCTCGATCACCTTGTCGGCCTGCTCCTGATCGCCCACGATCACGAAGCGCGCGCCGCAATGGCCCAGCACATAGGCCATCTCCTCGGCCACCGCGTCCTGATATAGCGGCACCGGCACGGCGCCGACTGCCTGCGCAGCAACCATCGACCAGTAGAGATACGGGCGGTTGCGGCCGATAATGGCAACGAAATCACCTTCGTTCACGCCAAGGTTGATTAAACCCAGCGCCAGCGCCTCGATTTCCTTTGCCGCCTCGGCCCAGGTCCAGCATTGCCAAATGCCGAATTCCTTTTCCCGGTAGGCCGGCGCGTTTGCGAATTGCGCCGCATTGCGTTGAAGCAGCGCCGGCAGGGATTGCTTCCCCTCGGCGCCCATCTGCATCTGAGCCAACTTTTTTTCCTCCCTTTCCGGCGTTGCTGCCGGACCGACCGCCGTCCGCGGTTCTGGCCCCGATTAGGGACAGCCATAGGTTAGCCCGTCAACTTTTTCCTGAAGTTTTCCTAAATCTTACGAATTGTAACAGACGTCTTCCCCTTGTTTTACAGGTTGTTACGCGAGGCGCCGCGGCGCCCATCGCCGGGAATCCTTCCTGCCGTGCGGCGGCCGCGTCTGAAACTGCGCGGGATGCGCACAGATCGGTAATAGGCCGAATCAAAGGACCAGTGACTCTTTCTGAAATGCGAATCTGAAAGGGGCGGCAGCCGCTCCCTTCATCCGGCAATCAGGAGGCGATTTTTGCGGTGCGCGGCGGCCGGGTTCTTGGCCGCGGCTGAATGGCAATTTGCCCCTGTTCGATAGCGGTGCTAGCCATGGGCCGGGGAGAGCCATGAACCGGACAAGCAAACAGCACGCCGCCATGACCACCGCCGGGCTGAACCTGATCGCCCAGGCGCTGTCGATCTATGACAATGATTTGCGGCTGGCCGTGTGCAACGGCCGCTTTCAGGAAATGTTCAATCTGCCGGACCACCTGACGCAGCCCGGGGCGTCCTTTGCCGATACCATCCGCTTTCTGGCGGAAAACGGCGAATACGCGCCGGAAACGGATATAGAAGACATCGTGCGGACCCGGGTTGAGCAGGCGCTGGACTTCGTGCCCCACTATCTTGAGCGCGAACGGCCAAACGGGCAGATGATTTCGATCGAAGGCTCACCGTTGCCGCAGGGCGGCTGGGTCACCGTCTATACTGACATCACCCGCGCCAAACGGGCAGAGCAGCTGCTGCGTGCCCGGTCGGAAGAGTTGTCCGAAAAACTGATCGCCCACACCGAGGAGCTGTCTGCTGCCAACCGCCAGCTGGAGGCCACCAATACCGCGCTGGAAGAGGCCAAGCGGCAGTTGACCGAGATCGAAGGCCGCACCCGGCTGACCACCGAAATGATGCCCGCCCATATCGCTCATGTGGATGCGGATGGCTATTACACCTATACTAACCGCCGCCTCAGCTCTGTATTTCCCAGCCGCCCCTCGGACATTTTGGGCATGCATATCTCGGACGCGCTGGGGCCTGACGCCTTTGAACGGATTGAGCCGCATCTGCTGGCTGCCTACAAGGGCGGCAGCCCGGTGTTCGAGTTCACCGAAAGCCACAGCAGCCGCCGCATCCGGGTGGCTTTCACACCGGATCAGCAGGGCGGGGTCTATATCCTTTCTATGGACGTGACCGAAGAAACCCAGGCCCGCGTTGCCCTGCAACAGGCCCGCCGCCGAGAGATGGCGGCGCAGATGACCAGCGGGCTGGCACATGACTTTTCCAACCTCCTGACCATCATTCTTGGCATGCAGGGCAAGCTGGAAAAGATGGGGCTGAGCAGCGAAGCAGCGGAGATGGTTCAAGGCACCCTGTCTGCGGCAAGGCGCGGCGGACGGCTGCTGAACCGGATTGCAGAAATGACCGGCCAGCGCACCCTGCGCCCTCAGGCCACAAACATGCATGAGCTTCTGGGGGAGCTGAAGATCCTGGCTTCCCCTTCGCTGCCGCAAGGTATGGGGCTCAGCATCCTCGACAACATGCCGGATCAGGTGCTGCTGCTGGACAGCGGCAAGCTGCAGGATGCGCTGCTCAACCTGATCCTGAATGCCCGCGACGCCTGCGGCACCTCCGGCCAGATCACCGTCAGCGCCCATGCAGTCGGCCAGACCTGGGTGGAGATCACCGTCACCGACACCGGCCCCGGTTTCTCTGCCGAGGCGCTGGAGAAAGCCCTGAACCCGTTTTTCACCACCAAGGGCAGCGAGGGCTCCGGCCTGGGGCTGCCGATGGTCTATGACATGGCCAAGCTTGCGGGCGGCGACATGCGGCTTGGCAACACCCTGACCGGCGCCTCAGTCACCCTGCGGCTGCCCTACCGGCAGGCCCCGGATGCCAAGGGCGGCATGGCGCTTTTGGTCGAGGACAGCGAAGAGCTGCGCGCCAGTTTCCGCGACATGCTGATCGACCTCGGTTATTCGGTTATCGAAGCGGCCAGCGTCGATGAGGCAAGCGCGCTCACCGCCGACCTGCCGGACATCGCGCTGGTGCTTTCAGACATCAAACTGGAAGGCAGCGCCACCGGCATCGACCTGGCTGCCCGCCTGGACGGCTCAGGCCTTCCCATCATTCTGATGACCTCGCTGCCGACTAGCGACCCTCTGTTCCGCAAGGCATTGAAATGGGGGCCGGTTTTGCGCAAACCTTTCACCACCCACCAGCTGTCCGAATTGATCGCACCGGAGCCCGCCGCATGACATCGCCCCTGGTCACCATCCTGGATGACGAGCCGGAAATCCGCCGGATCCTGACCGAAACGCTGGAGGACGCAGGCTTCCGCACCCAAAGCTTCGCCCGCGCGCGTGAATTCGAGGCGGCACTGAACCGGGTGACACCGGACGTCTGCCTTGTGGATCTGTCGCTGCCCGATACCGACGGGCTGGCGCTGGTCCACCGCCTGGCGCTGGAACAGGGGGCGGCAGTCATCATCATCTCCGGCCGTGCCCAGGTGCAGGACCGGGTAACCGGGCTGGAGCTTGGGGCAGATGACTATATCACCAAACCTTTTGATCCGGCCGAGGTGGTGGCCCGGGTCCGCGCCCGCCTGCGCAGCGGCCCCCGCACCGCCGCACCCGCCAGCGAGACCGCCCGGTTTTCCGGCTGGACCGCCCATTTCGACCGCTACGTTCTGGAGGATGACACCGGCGCCGAGACCCCCTTCTCCCATGCCGAAGGCGAGGTTTTGCGGCTATTCCTGGACAGCCCCAAGCGGCTGATCTCCCGCGCCCAGATGCAGGAGGCGCTTGGCGGTGCCGCTGGTGAAAGCTTCGATCGGGCGATGGATGTGCGCATCTCGCGCCTGCGCACCAAGCTGCGCGAAGACCCCAAGAACCCGCGGCTGATCAAGACGATCTATGGCGCGGGCTACATCTTTCTGGGCGACGTGGACTGGGTCTGACCCCGCCAAAAAAAATATAAAGCCGCCTGAAAACACTGTGCTTTCTCCCGTCAGATGGAGGACTGCGCAAAGACGCGCCACTGGCCTCTTGCCCGGGCGAATCGCTGCGCGTAGAATCATTGCATGGCCACCTGTCTGCTCTACCGCCAAGCCCACTCGCGCCCGTCGCGGTTCTACCGCATCGAGCTGGCGATGAACTTGTTTTCCGAGGTTTCCGTGCTGCGCGAATGGGGCGTGGCCGGCGGCAGCGGGCGAAGCGTTATCAACATCTACGGCAACCTGCGTGAGGCCTCGCTGGCCGCCGACAAGCACCGCAAGCGAATGCTGAAACGCGGCTACGGCCGGGCCTGACCCGCGCCGCGCCAGCGGCGCCCGGCCCAACTGTGACGGGCATTCTTTGAATGTCCAAGAACAGGCGGGAGCACCCTGTCTCTGTTGCATACCGCCAGATTCATCCCGCCAGTGCCCGGGCCGCGCTGTCCAGCACCTGCAATCCCAGCACCAGATCCGCCTCGTCCGTGTCCTCGTCAAAGGCATGGCTGATGCCTCCAATCGAGGGCACAAACAGCATCCCCGCAGGCATCACCGTGGCCAGATTGGCCGCATCATGCAGCGCGCCGGAGGGCATTTTCTGCCATTTCCCGGGTGCAAGCGCCTCCGCCGCGGCAGCCAGTTCCGCCTGAAACCGCGCATCCATCGCCGCCGGTTCGATCCCCATCACCGTACTAAGTTCCGCTGTTACGTTATGATCGGCCGCGATCTCCTGGGCGGTCTCCCCGATAAGAGTCTCCATCCGTGCCAGCCGGTCTGCATCCGCATCGCGCCATTGCATCGAGAACTCCACTCGCCCCGGCACCACAGAGGATGCATTCGGGTGCAGCGCCACATGGCCGATGGTCCAGACCGTGGCCGGGTTCACCACTTCGGCAATCCGGCTGTTCAGCGCTGTGTTGAATGCAGACAGCGCCTGGAACGCGTCCCGGCGCAGGTGCATCGGCGTGGTGCCCGCGTGGTTCTGGCGGCCTTCGAAACTGATCCGCATATCGCGGATGCCGACAATATCCGTCACCACCCCCAACCCAAGCCCGGTTTCCTCCAAATAGGGCCCCTGTTCGATATGCATTTCCAGGAAACCGCTGAACAGGTTATGCGGCAGGAAATTCCCGGCTAAACCCGCCATCTTCGCCCGCATCTCCGCAAGAGTATTGCCGGCAGTGTCGGTCAAACCGTCAGCCTTTTCCAATACCAGCTTGCCGGTCCAGACATCCGATCCGGTCAGAACCCCGAACCGCCCTTCCTCATCCTGAAAACTGACGCAGGAAATCGGCGGCCTGCCTGCTTCCCTGGCCGCACGGGCGACCTCCAACCCGGCCACCACGCCCAGCGCCCCGTCCAGCCAGCCGCCCTCGGGCTGGCTGTCGCTGTGCGAGCCCACCAGCATGCTCCTTTCCCCGGCCAGCCCGAAAAGATTGCCTAGCGGATCGAAATGCGGCTCTAAACCGGCCTTCTTCATCCTCCCCGCCAGCCATCTGCGCGCCGCAATATCGGCATCCGAATAGGCCTGGCGCATCACCCCTTTGCCCACGCCCGACGCGCCAAAGCTGCGCAGCTTATGCAGGTCATCTAGAAATCGCTGTGGATCAAGGGGCATGACAGGTCTCCGGAGTTGCAGCTATAGAGTGCGTCAGGATTTCCCCGCCCTCAATCAATTTGACCAGGGCAGGGCCAAGCCCACTCTTTCCTCTGCCCGGAACCTCCCCTAAGACTTCCCCGGTAACAACGGAGCCGCCCGCCCATGTCTCACATCACGCTGATCCGTCACGGCCAGGCCAACACCAGCGCCCGGGATGAGGCGAGCTATGACCGGCTGAGCGATCTGGGCCACCAGCAGGCCGCCTGGCTGGGAGACCACCTGCGCAGCAGCGGCAATCATCATCCGCGTGTCTATTGCGGCACCCTGACCCGGCATATCGAGACCGCCGCCTCAATGGGATATACGGACGCCGTGCAAGACGCGCGTCTCAACGAGATGGAGTATTTCACCTTGGCTGAGGCGATGCGCGATCAGCACGGGCTGCCGATCCCGCAAGAGCGTGAAGGCTTTGTCGAGCATCTGCCCAAGGTCTTTACCGCTTGGGCCGCAGACGAAATTTCAGAGCCTTACGAAAGCTGGTTGCATTTCGAAACCCGCACGCGGCAGGCGCTGGAGGAGATCGCCGCAGGCGAAGGGCCGGCGCTGGTGGTCACCTCGGGCGGGCTGATTTCAATGGCGCTGCGCCAGGCAATGGGGCTGGACACCACGGGCATGGCGCGGCTTGCGCTGGCGATCATGAACACCTCCATGCACCGGCTGTTTCCCATCGGCGGCCACTGGAGCCCGGTTTTGTTCAACGCAGTGCCGCATCTGGAAGCGCCGGACCGGCATTTTGCCCAGACACATCTGTGACGTCGGAACGGGAGGAAGACCATGCAGCTGTATTACGCCCCAAACACCATTTCAGTGGCTGTGGCCATCGCGCTGGAAGAAGCCGGGATCGACTATGAGACGGTGGAAATCGACTTTGCCGCCAAGCAGCAGGCTGGCGCAGCTTATGCTCAGATCAACCCCAAGGGCCGGGTTCCCGCGCTGGCCGTCGAGGGCGGCATCCTGACCGAAACCGGCGCCCTTCTGGAATACATCGCCGACACGGCGCCCGAGGCCTCCTTGCGCCCGCAGGATCCGGTGCGGCTGGCCCGGATGCGCGAGGTGATGTTCTACCTTGCCTCCACCATGCATGTGAACCACGCCCACCGCCTGCGCGGCGCCCGCTGGGCCAAGGAGCGGTCCAGCTGGAAAGACATGCAGAAGATGGTGCCGCAGACCATGACGGCCTCCTGCGTGTACATCAGCCAGTTTGGCCTGCGCGGGCCGTTTGTGCTGGGTGACGGAATAAGCCTCGCCGATTGCTATCTATATGTGGTCTGCACCTGGCTTGAAGGCGACGGGGTAAACGTGGCGGACTTCCCGAAAATCCAGAACTTCATGACGGCAATGGAACAGCGCGAGTCCGTGCGCGCGGTCTATGCCAAGGGAATGCTTTGAAGGACATGACAATGACGCATCTGTGGGTACGGGCCGAACAGCGCCCCAATGAAGAGCGGGTGGGCCTCACCCCCGAAGGGGCCAAGGCGCTGCTAGCAGGCGGCATCAAGGTCACGGTGGAGGAAAGCTCGGTGCGGGCAATCCCGCTGCAGGGCTACATTGACGCGGGCTGCGAGATTGCGCCGGAAAACTCCTGGCCCCAGGCGCCTGCAGACGCAATCATCTTCGGCCTCAAGGAACTGCCCGAGGACGGCACCCCGCTGCCGCACCGCCACATCATGTTCGGCCATGCCTTTAAGGGCCAGCACTCCGGCAAGGCTCTCCTGGAGCGGTTCAAGGCCGGCGGTGGCACGCTTTATGATCTGGAGTATCTCGTCGATGAGGCCGACCGCCGGGTTGCTGCGTTTGGCTACTGGGCAGGCTATGCCGGGGCTGCGGTGACGCTGAAGGCCTGGGCGGCCCAGCAGCGCGGCGAGGTCTGCGGGCCGGTTGGCGTTTACGGCGGCAAGGATTCGCTGCTGGCCGAACTTGGCGCAGAGCTTGACGCACTGAACAAGGACCGCCCCACTGCCATTGTCATCGGCGCGCTTGGCCGGGTCGGCACAGGCGCTGCTGATCTTTGCGAGGCAATGGGCGTGCAGGTCACCAAATGGGACATGGCCGAAACCGCAAACGGCGGCCCCTTCCCGCAGATCCTGGACCATGACCTGTTCCTGAACTGCATCTTCGCACGTCCCGGCACCCCGGTTTTTGTTCCCCGTGAAGCATTGGCTGCGGAACGCAAGCTGACCGCCATCGGCGATGTCGCCTGCGACCCGGACAGCGATTACAACCCGGTGCCGGTCTATACCCAGGCTACTACCTGGGACGTCCCCGTGGTGCGCGTTGCCGAGAACCCGGTGCTTGACGTCATGGCCATCGACAACCTGCCGTCGATGCTGCCGGTGGAAAGCTCGGAGGATTACGCCGCCCAGCTGCTGCCCTCGCTGCAGGCTCTTACCGATCTGGACAGGGGTGTCTGGGGCCGGGCCAAGGCCACCTTCCTGGAGCATGTGCCCGAATGATCGCGCCTTACGTCGGCTATTTGGCGGCCATCCTGGGCACCGTCTGCTGGATCCCCCAAGCCTGGAAGGCCTGGGCCTCCCGCGACACCTCCGGCCTGTCGCTGCCCTCGAACCTGATGTTCCTGGCCACGGTTTCTCTATGGCTGGCCTATGGGGTGATGGTCGGCGACTGGCCTTTGATCCTGGCAAATATCTGCGCCGTGACCGCCATTCTGGTGATCGTCACAGCCAAACTGAAATTCGGATAAGGGAGAACTCTCATGACTATACACTGGTGCGGCACCGGCCTGTCGGCAATCCCCGGCCTGCGACGCCTGCTGGAAGCAGGCCACGACGTGGCGGTCTGGAACCGGACCACGGACAAGGCGCGCGAGGCAGTGGGCGACCTGACCACCAACATCCACGCCTTCAGCATCGCCAACCTGGGCCAGATGCTGAGCCCCAAGGACGTCATCGTCTCGATGCTGCCCGGCGACTGGCACGTTTCGCTGGCGGAGCTGGCGATTGAACACGGCGCGCACTTTGTCTCCTCCTCCTACATCGCGCCGGAAATGCGCGCGCTGGACCAGAAGGCCAAGGATGCAGGCGTCTGCCTGATCAACGAGGTGGGGCTGGATCCCGGCATCGACCACCTGATGGCGCATGCGCTGGTGGCGGACTACAAAGCGTCCGATGCCTTTGACCCGGAAAACGAGATCAGCTTCATCTCCTACTGCGGCGGCATTCCCAAAATGCCGAACCCGTTCCGCTACAAGTTCAGCTGGTCGCCGCTTGGCGTGCTGAAAGCGCTGCGCTCGCCCTCCAAGTCGATCCGCGATTTCAAGGAACTGGATGTCGCCCGCCCCTGGGATGCGATCTCCTCTTACGAGGCGCCGCTGCCCGCACCGGAGACCTTCGAAGTCTACCCGAACCGCGACTCGATCCCGTTCATGACGCAGTATGAATTCGGTGAGGACTGGAAGGTGAAGGAATTCGTCCGCGGCACCCTGCGCCTCAACGGCTGGGCCGACGCATGGGCGGACGTGTTCAAGGAGGTCGAGACCCTCTCCGGCCCCGAAGGCGACGCTCGCCTCAAGGAAATGTCGGACCAGTTCTGGGCCGAGAACGCCTATGACGAAGGTGAGCCGGACCGAGTCGTCCTCTGTGTGGGCCTGAAGGCTGAAAGAGACGGTGCCGAGGTCTGGCACAAGACCTACGTTATGGACGCCTGGGGCGACGAGCGCGGCACCGCGATGGCGCGCCTGGTGTCGTACCCGGTGTCGTTCGCGATTGAGGCCGCCATGAACGGTAAGATTGCCGCCGGGGTTCACGCCGCCCCCAGCGGTCCGGCTCTGGTGGAGAAATGGATGGGTGAAATCGGCAAGCTGGCGCAGCACCTCGAGGTTGTTGACAGTAAGGGCTGACAGCCCGGAGTGCCCGCAAGCGGAACCTGCGGGCACTCATCAAGATCCTCTGTTCATGTGGCCTCAAATATCCCGGGATCCGGGGCAGCGCCCCGGGTGTCGCGTCAACAGCAGAGGGCGCCATAACCGCGGCGCCCCTTTTCTGTGCGAATACAAGGAATTTCTGACGGTTTGGTTGCCCGGCCTTAGCGGCCGATCACGTCGTCCTCGACGTCGTTTACGTCGATGCCCAGCGCCTCCAGCCCGGCCTCCAGATTGTCCGCCAGATGCGGCGTGCCAAGCAGGTAATCAACGGTCGGCGTGGTTGCCTCCTGGCGGGCGGTATATATTGCCTCGCCCAGTTCCTCAGGCTCGAAGCTCCCGCGGCCGACCCACATGATGCCGACCAGTTCGGACTGCTGATCCTCGCTCATCCGGTCGATGAAGGCGCGCAACTCGCCCTCCGCCCGCCCCAGTTCACGGGCCATCATCGCCACCTGTGCCACCTTGCGGACTGAGATCTCCAGCATTGCTCCATTCCTTCTGTTCGCTGCCTCAGCATATCAAACCGCGTGCGAAACGCCTAAGTCTTTGATCTGGGGCAAATGGAGCCGCGGTCAGCCCTGTGCCTTGCCGAAGAGCACGAGCCCCGTGCTGCGCCCGCGCAAGACCCCTGCCGGCAGTGCAGTCCAGCCGTTGCGCGCGGGCTCTGCCCCGGCTTGCTTCAGCAGCACCTCAGAGGCAATCAGCGCCATGCCGTGCTCTTTGGTCAGCTGCTCAAGCCGTGCCGCGGTGTTCACGGTGTCGCCGAAAACGGAATATTCCAGCCGTTGCGGTGTGCCGGTAACGCCCGAGAAGACCTCGCCCCAATGAACCCCGATCCCTGCTGCCAGCGCCGCATCGCCCGCCTGCTCCCGCATGCGGCACCAGGCCTCCACTTCCGCCAGCAGGCCTTCGGCACAGTCCAGCGCCCGGGCCGCCGCCCGCTCCCCCTCAAACAGGATCATCGCCGCGTCACCGATATATTTGTCGATCAGCCCGCTGGTCCGTCCCGCCACATCTTCCACCCGGGTGCGGAATTCCGTAATCAGGCTGCTGACCTCCTGCGGTTCGCGGCCCTCGCACCAGCTGGTAAAGCCGCGGATGTCGATGAACAGAATTGCCATCTGCTGCTGGCGGCCCTCCTGCAGCGCTTCCAGCCCGCCGCCTGCCAGGCGCCCCGCCAGCTGGGCCGGCAGGTAGCGGGTCAAATTGGCCTTCTGCCGCGCTTCTTCGATTGAGCGGTGCAGCAAACCCCGCGTCCGCACTGCAGCAACAACCAGAACGGCACCTGCCAGGCACAGCATCACCAGACGCATGACGTTCGGCGGCGGCGCCAGGGACAGGGTGATCCGCCCAGCAAGATCCGGCGTGGTTTGCGGCGGCTGCCACAGGATCATCCAGCCAAGCCCCGCAGCAACCAGAACCACCATCACAGCCAGCCGCAAGGGGTTGAGCCGCAGCACGCCAAAAGCCAGCACAACCGGCGCCATCCAAACTGCAGGCATCACAAAAAGCGCACTTCCGGGCACTCCGGTATTCACCAGCGACAGGAAGGTGTTCAGCAGCAGAAACGCGCAGTCCGCAAAGACCGCCAGCCAGATCATCCAAGGCTTGAACAGCCCCGTTCCGATCGCCCAGTAGATCAGCACCCCGGCGGTGAGGTAGGAGAGCATGGTGGCCGCCGCCAGCCCGATCTGGCGGCGCAAATGCGGCTCGTCTATCGCCTGCACTGAGTCAACGGCCAGCACCATTGCCAGCATAAGGCCCAGCGCCACAGCGATCCGCAAAAGCGCAACGATGCGTTCGGCTTCCACCTCAGCCGCGCTCAGCAGCGCCGGCTGCTCCGGTCTTACCGTTGGGCATGCCTGCGGCAGCCGCATCTACTCCTCCGCCAAAAGCGCCACCTGCCGCGGCTCGACTTCCACCTGGCCCGGATCTTCCAGCTCAGCCCCGTTTGCCACAACCCCCATCGCCTCGAACCGGCGTGCCGAGGGCAGCACCCGCGCTTCCAGAGAGCCAACGGCCTTGTTGTAGTTATTCACTGAAGAGGACAACGAGCGACCAACCGAAGCCAAGCTCTTTGAGAAGGTCGCAAGCCGGTCATAAAGCTCCTTGGCGGTCTTCTGCACTTCGACAGCATTTGCCGCCATCTTCTCCTGCTGCCAGCCGTAAGCAATGGATTTGACCAACGCCATCAGCGTGGTCGGCGTCGCGATCAGAACCTTGTTTTCAAAAGCATACTCAATCAACCCCGGATCCGCCTCAGCCGCGGCGGACACAAAGGTCTCACCGGGGATAAACATCACCACAAAATCCGGCGTTTCGCCCAGGGCGCTTTGATAGGACTTCGAGGCCAGCTGGCGCACATGGGTCTTCACGTGGTTTGCGTGGCGGGTCAGGGCTGCCTGCTGCTGCTCCGGCGTTTCCGCCTCCAGCGCATCCAGATACCCCTCCAGCGGGGTTTTGGCATCCACCACGATGCTCTTGCCGCCGGGGATACGCACCACCGCATCGGGGCGGCGCAGGCCATCGTCGGTGCCGACGCTCTTTTCCAGTTCGAAATCCACATGCTCGGCCATGCCAGCCATCTCAAAGACCTGGCGCAGCTGCATCTCGCCCCAGCGGCCGCGGGTCTTGGGTGCGCGCAGCGCCTGCACTAGCTTGCGGGTCTCGCCGCCCAGCGTGGCCTGGCCCTCCGCCAAATGCTTCACCTGCGCCTGAATCGCACCATAGGCCTCGTTGCGGGCCTGCTCGATCTCCTTGATCCGCTCGCCGAACTGGCCAAGCTTCTGGTCCAGGGGTTTCACAAGGCTCTCAATCGCCGCGTGGCGCTTGGCCAAGTCGTCATCCGCTGTCTTGCTGTGCGCCTGAAAGCGCTCACTGACCAGGCTCAGAAAGCTCTCTGAGTTCTGCTTGAGCACGCCCGAAGCCAGCGAAGCAAACTTGTGCTCCATCTGCTGGTTCATGTGGCTGAGTTCTTCCAGTCGCGCCGCGTGCTCTGCCTTCAGCGCTTGGACTTGGGCTTCGGCCTGGTATCGCGCTGTGCGTTCATTCTCGCTGGTGCGGCGCAGGGTGGCCAGCTCATCCGTCAGCTCCGGCAGCCGCGCCACTTCCGCCTTCAGCCCGGCAATATGGCTGCGCTGATCTGCGTTCACCCGCTCTAAATGCCCGGCGTGCCCGCGCGAGCGCCAGCCCGCCAGCGCCAAAAGCGCGGCCAGCCCAGCCAGCGCGTAGATTGCCCAGTGGGCCTGTTCCAATGTCACTGCTCGTCCTCCCTTTACCGGGGGTTCTTGTTCAGGTGCGCCCGAACAGGCGCTCGATATCTGCCAGTTTCAGTTCCACGTAGGTGGGGCGGCCATGGTTGCACTGGCCGGAGTGGGGGGTTGCCTCCATCTCCCGCAGCAGCGCGTTCATCTCCTCTCCGCGCATCCGGCGGCCGGAACGGATCGAGCCATGACACGCCACCCGGCTCAGGATCGCTTCGATTTTCGCCTGCACCAGCTGGCTTTCACCTTGGTCCGACAGCTCATCCAGGATGTCTTTGATCATCGCCTCGGCGTTGACTTCTCCCAGGATCGCCGGGGTTTCCCGCACTGCAACGGCATTGCCGCCGAATGCCTCGATCCCGAGGCCAAATTTTGCCAGCTCATCGGCCACACCCAGCAAGCAGGCGCACTCGTTGTCGCTTAGCTCGACAATCTCCGGGATCAGCAGAGCCTGCGCAGCAACGCCGTTTTCGGCCATCTGGCGTTTCAGCTTCTCATAAACCAGCCGCTCATGTGCTGCGTGCTGGTCGACAATCACCATGCCGTCCGCGGTCTGGGCGATTATGTAGTTTTCGTGCACCTGGCCGCGGGCCGCACCCAGCGGCAGCCGCTCGGCCCCGGGCGCGGCGGCTTCGGGCGTATCCAAGGGCTGACCCGGGGCCACTGGAGCTTCGGCGACTTCAGTCACCCGGCCGCTGTAAGCTCCCGCCAGTTCGGCAAAACCTTGCGATGGCAGCGCATCATTGGACGGCGCCTGCGGCTGGCCGGGGCACTGCGCCGCATAGGACAGGCTGCGTGCGCCATAGGACGGCCGGTCCATCTGGTAGATCCGCGGGGCGCCACTGGCGGCGGTGGACTGTTCCGGCTTCATTGCCCCCAGCGTGGCACCTGCCACGGTGGTCGAGGCACGGTGACCGGCCTCCGCCAGCGCATGGCGCAGCGATGACACGATCAGACCGCGCGCCAAGCCGGGATCGCGGAAGCGCACTTCGGATTTGGCCGGATGCACGTTCACGTCGACCAGCTGCGGATCGCAGTCGATGAACAGGGCCGCCGCCGGATGCCGGTCGCGGCTGAGGAAATCGAAATAAGCCGCCCGCAGCGCACCGGTCAGCATCTTGTCCTTCACCGGTCGGGTATTCACGAACAAGAACTGTGCCACCGCCGCACCGCGGGAATAGGTCGGCAGCGCCGCGTAGCCATAGAGCCGGATGCCCTCGCGGGTGGCGTCAATCTTCAAAGCGTTTTCAGCAAACTCTCGCCCCAGGACCGAGGCCAGCCGACCGTGCAGCGCATCAAACAGATCGCCGGACAAAGGATCTGCCCGAAAGGTCACCCGCCCGTCGCCGCCGCCCGAGACATCGCGCAGGGTGAAGCCCACCGAGGGCTCCGCCATCGCCAGCCGTTTCACCGTGTCGGAGATCGCCTGCGACTCCGCCCGGTCGGTGCGCATGAACTTGAGCCGCGCCGGCGTGGCAAAGAACAGGTCGCGCAGCTCGACAATAGTGCCCGCCCGCAGCGCCGCCGGCTTCACCGGCTCCAGCTTGCCACCGGACACCCGGATCTGTGCCGCCTCATACCCGGCTGCGCGGCTGGTGATGGTCAGCCGCCCCACCGCGCCAAGCGAGGGCAGCGCCTCGCCGCGAAAGCCGAACGTGTGGATGTTCAAAAGGTCGGTGCCGTCGATCTTGGAGGTCGCATGGCGGCTGAGCGCCAGCGGCAGATCCTCTGGCGTCATGCCGCAGCCGTCATCCGTCACCCGGATCAGCGTCTTGCCGCCATCGGCGATCTCCACAGTGATCCGGGTTGCCCCGGCATCAATGGCGTTTTCCACCAGTTCCTTGACCGCAGAAGCCGGCCGTTCCACCACCTCCCCGGCAGCAATCCGGTTGATGGCACTGTCATCCAGCTGGCGGATCACAGGACGGGATTCAAGCCGCGAATTTTCGCTGATATGGGGTTCTGCACTGCTCATACCGCTAAATTTAGCATGTGGGGCCGATTCTGCCACCGGAATGCGCGCCGCGGCGGCAGCAGAATCGCAAAACACGATTTCCCCGCTTTACCGCCCGCCCCCAAGGGATCGCAGCTACCCGGCGCTGCCTTTTCGGGCCAAAAATTTGTCCATTCAGTCAAAAAACCTAACGGCAGCCCCGGGCGCTCGCTTGCCAATATGCCGCACCCGTGCGATTTTCGCACGGAACTCTTCTGAGGATCCCCAATGGAAAGCCATATCGCTGAACGAAGCGCGCAGCTGCCGCAGCTGGCTGAGCCGCGCAACCCCGGCATGGAGCTGGACCTGGACTGGGTCGCTGCCGTGCAGGCCAATACTTCGGCCATCGAACGCCGCTGCGCCACCCTGCCGGGCCGCCGCAGCGTCAAGAAAGACCACCAGGCCGCCTGGCTGCTGAAGGCCATCAGCCTCATTGACCTTACCACCCTGTCCGGTGACGACACCGAAGGCCGTGTCCGCCGCCTGTGCGCCAAGGCGCGCCAGCCAGTGAACGCCGGCATCCTGCGCAGCCTGGGGATGGAGGGCCTCACCACCGGGGCTGTTTGTGTCTACCACGACATGATCCCCACCGCCGTAAAAGCGCTGGAAGGCACCGGCATCCCGGTGGCCGCGGTTTCCACTGGTTTCCCGGCAGGCCTGTCGCCGTTTCACCTGCGGCTGGCGGAGATCGGCGAAAGCGTCAACGCTGGCGCCGAGGAGATCGACATCGTGATCTCCCGCCGCCATGTCCTGACTGGCAACTGGCAGGCGCTCTATGACGAGATGAAAGCCTTCCGCCTGGCCTGCGGCGAAGCCCACGTTAAGGCAATCCTGGCCACCGGCGAACTGGGGTCCCTGCGCAATGTGGCGCGGGCGTCGCTTGTATGCATGATGGCGGGCGCTGATTTCATCAAGACCTCCACCGGCAAGGAAAGCGTGAATGCCACCCTGCCCGTCAGCCTGGTGATGATCCGTGCGATCCGCGACTACTATGACCGCACCGGCTACCGCGTCGGCTACAAGCCGGCGGGCGGCATTTCCAAGGCCAAGGACGCGCTGGTTTACCTGGCGCTGATGAAGGACGAACTAGGCCACCGCTGGCTGCAGCCCGACCTGTTCCGCTTCGGCGCCTCGTCGCTGCTGGGCGATATCGAGCGCCAGCTGGAGCATCATGTCACCGGTGCATACTCCGCCGGCTACCGCCACTCCATGGGGTAAGGGCGCCGGAATCCGGCACGAATACCGGGCCGGATTCCTGTTCCGCGAAAAGGATCAGTATCATGACCATAAAAGAGATCTTCGACAGCATGGAATATGGCCCCGCTCCCGAAAGCGCCGCTGAGGCACTGGCCTGGCTGGTCGATCAGGGCAGCCGCTTCGGCCATTTCATCAATGGCGAGTACACCGCCCCCGGAAACGGTTTTGAAAGCAGGAACCCGGCCACGGGTGAGGTGCTGGCGACCCTGACCCAAGCCACTCAGGCCGACGTGGACGACGCAGTCAAAGCCGCCCGCAAGGCGCAAGGCAAATGGGAAGCCCTCGGCGGCCCGGGCCGGGCCAAGTACCTCTACGCGATTGCCCGGCTGCTGCAAAAGCACTCCCGCCTGTTTGCAGTGCTGGAAACACTGGATAACGGCAAGCCGATCCGCGAAAGCCGCGACATCGACATTCCCCTGGCCCAGCGCCATTTTTACTATCATGCCGGCATGGCCCAGTTGATGGAAAGCGAGCTGCCGGACGCCGAGGCTTTGGGCGTCTGCGGCCAGATCATCCCCTGGAACTTCCCGCTCTTGATGCTGGCGTGGAAGATCGCGCCTGCGATTGCCATGGGCAACACAGTGGTGCTGAAGCCTGCGGAATACACCTCGCTGACCGCGCTGCTGTTTGCCGATATCTGCCGCCAGGCAGGTCTGCCCAAGGGTGTCGTCAACATCGTCACCGGCGACGGCACCGTGGGAGAAATGATCACCTCGGCGGATGTGGACAAGATTGCCTTCACCGGCTCCACTTCGGTTGGCCGCAGGATCCGCGAGGCCACTGCAGGCAGCGGCAAGGCGCTGACCCTGGAGCTGGGCGGCAAGTCCCCCTACGTCGTCTTTGACGACGCCGATATCGATTCCGCCATCGAAGGGCTGGTGGACGCAATCTGGTTCAACCAGGGACAGGTCTGCTGCGCCGGTTCGCGCCTTTTGGTGCAGGAAGGCATCGCAGAACGCTTTCACAGCAAACTCAAGGCCCGTATGGACGGACTGCGCGTCGGCAACCCGCTTGACAAATGCATCGACGTCGGCGCCGTGGTGGACCCGGTGCAGCTCGATACCATCAGCAGCATGGTCGCGGCCAATCGCGCCGGCACCATGCACCAGGCACAGGTGGAGATGCCCGAAGGCGGCTGCTTCTACCCGCCGACGCTGATCGAGGGCCTGTCACCAGCCGATCCCCTGATGCAGGAGGAAATCTTTGGCCCGGTCCTGGTGTCCTGCACCTTCCGCACGCCCGCCGAGGCGGTGGAGCTGGCAAACAATACCCGCTACGGTCTCGCCGCGACGCTTTGGACCGAGAACGTGAACCTTGCGCTCGACATGGCGCCGAAACTGGTTGCGGGTGTGGTTTGGATAAACGGCACCAACATGTTTGACGCCGCCGCAGGCTTTGGCGGCGTGCGCGAAAGCGGCTTCGGGCGCGAAGGCGGCTGGGAGGGGCTGGCAGCTTATACCCGTGCCAAGGCCAAACCAAAACCGCTGGCCAAGGTGGAAGCCTTTGCGGGCACCGGCGCCCCGGCGGACCCGCTGGACCGCACCGCCAAGATGTATATCGGCGGCAAGCAAGCCCGCCCTGACAGCGGCTACAGCCGGGCAATCTACGGAAAATCTGGCGCCCTGCTGGGACACGTTGGCGTAGGCAGCCGTAAGGATGTCCGCAATGCGGTTGAGGCAGCAGCCGGCGTAAGCAAGTGGTCCAAGACAACCGGCCACCTGCGCGCGCAGATCCTCTATTATATCGGTGAAAACCTCTCTGCCCGCGCGGAGGAATTTTCCGCCCGGATCGACGCCATGACCGGCAGGAAGAGCGGCGCGGCAGAGGTCGAAACTTCAATACAGCGCCTGTTCTCAGCTGCGGCCTGGGCCGACAAGTTCGACGGCCGGGTGCACGGTGTTCCAATCCGCGGCGTAGCACTGGCAATGAAGGAACCGGTTGGCGTGATCGGAGCGCTCTGCGCCGATGAGGCACCGCTTCTAGGACTGGTTTCCGCCATGGCACCGGCGATTGCGATGGGCAACCGGGTGGTTTTGGCCGCTTCGGAACCCTTCCCGCTGGCGGCCACCGACTTCTACCAGGTGCTGGAGACCTCGGACGTGCCTGCGGGCGTTGTAAACATCCTGACTGGCAGCCATGCAGAACTGGCCAAACCGCTCGCTTCGCATCTGAATGTGGATGCGGTCTGGAGCTTCTCCTCCTCCGATTTGTCGGCAGCAATCGAAGCAGCCTCAGCGGGTAACCTGAAGCGCACCTGGGTCAACGACGGCACCGCAACCGACTGGACGCAGGACCTGACCAAGCGCTTCCTGCAGGAGTCCACCGAGATCAAGAACATTTGGGTGCCCTACGGCGAGTAAAATCCAGCCGGTTTCCGGCAAAGGCAGAACGCCGCTCCATCCGGGGCGGCGTTTTCTTTTCAGACCGGCCATCGTCCCATCAGGGCCTGCCGTGCCGCAAGCAGGAACCGCCCGTGCGCAGCACGGACCGCCGCCCAAGGCCAAGGGTTGCCCGGCGCAGCCGGGGAGCCTGCGGGCGCGGGAGCACTTCGCCGCTATATGGCTCCGTTGCAAAAGAAAGCGCCCGCTCCTTTCGGAACGGGCGCTGAAATCCGGATAAGCGCGGATTAGCGGCGGATACCCAGGCGCTTGATCAGGTCCTGGTAACGGGCCTCATCCTTGCCTTTGGTGTAGTCCAGCAGCTTGCGGCGCTGAGCAACCATTTTCAGGAGACCACGGCGGCCGTGGTTATCCTTCTTATGGGTTTTGAAGTGCTCAGTCAGAGTGTTGATGCGCGAGGTCAGGATTGCAACCTGGACTTCCGGCGAGCCGGTGTCGCCGTCCTTGGTTGCGAATTCTTTCATCAGGCGCGCTTTTTCTTCCGCAGTGATCGACATCGGGGTCTCCTTCATAGGTTAGAGTGGATGGCACAAGCCGGGATGTCGTCCAGCACAGGCCCATGGAGAAACCTGCCGCGGAATCACGGCAGATGCGGGCATATATGATGTTTCTGCTGTAAAGGCAAAGACTAACTGCTAGGCGCCGGATGCCAAAGCTATTGCGGCAGCAGCCCGGAGACCGACGCCGACTCCGGGTCAATCAGCACCAGATCATCGGCGGTCAGCCCCTCGGCACCCGAAACTCGTAATGCACTCTGGCCATTCACCAGAATCAGCATCTCGGCCGCAGCATCCGGGTTCTGCCGCACCTCCACCGTGGGCTCCTCCCCGTCTTCGAACTCCCAGACAACTACCAGCTGGTCCTCGCCCGCATCATAGTCCATCAGCTGCACCGCCTCGGCACTGCCTGTCCAGCTTCCAACTGTGAATTGATCCGCGCCGGCGCCACCTGTCAGCGCATCGCCTCCACCTGCAATCAGCGTGTCATCCCCGTCACCGCCGTTCACGAAGTCCTGATTGGTCCCGTCACCTGCACCGGACACCACATCGTTGCCGTAACCACCGAACAGCGCGTCCTCCCCGGCGCCGCCGGTCAGGCTGTCATTACCATCGTTCCCGTGCAGCGTATCCTCGTCCGTGCCGCCTTCCAGCCAATCCTGGCCCTGGCCGCCATGCAGAAGGTCCGCACCGCTGCCGGCCCGCAGGCTGTCGCTTCCGAAATGCCCGTACAGGCTGTCATCGGCGGCACCGCCTTCCAGCCAGTCGCTGCCTTCCGCGCCATGCAGCACATCCTGGCCGTCTCCGCCAAACAGGCTGTCATCACCGTCTTGCCCGTAAAGAGAGTCGCTGCCAGTACCGCCTCCAATCCAATCGTCCCCGGCGTATCCGCCGATCTGGTCGTCCCCGGCACCGCCTGACAAGCTGTCTGCCGCTTCGCTGCCAACCAGAACGTCGCCGCTGTCCGTGCCGGTCACGGGCCCGCCGCCCGGCTCGACAAAGCCGTCGTCGAGACCATCCACGTCCCCCTCCGGCTCATGCCGCGCTTCGGAGTCATCTTCCTCCGTACCGGTGTCGGCAAAAACCGCGCTGCCAACTGCTACAAGTCCCAGAACACTTGCTAACCACAACATTGCCCTATCAACCCCTGGACAAACATTTACCTGAAATACAATCTCACGTTGTAGGAACGCGTTCAAAACAAAACGAGAACACAGGTTAACGGACGCTGAAAGTGTCCTAGTCCGGGTGCCACAACTGAGGCTGCTGGCTGTAGGCGATGTAAAGCGGATGCCTGGGGTGGCCCGCCTTGCTGAGCCCCAAGTGATACAATGGCTTGCCGCTCGACCTCAGTGCCGCTGCGACCCGCGCACCCTGGGCGCGATGCGTGCCGTGGGTGCCCCACGCGCAGATCACCATATCGGCCCAATCCACCCCTTCCAGAATCACCGCCATATTGTCCGGGCCTTCCGGCGCCTCCAGCCGCCGCATCTCACGCGGGTCGGTAACCCGGCAGGCAAAGATGTTGGTCGCCCTGAACCCGCCAAACCCCAACGCGCGGGCGCGCCGCTCGCAGCGCTCGATGGTAGGATCATTCTGAACCTCGGTTGCCGTCGAGGGGTTCAGCATCACAAACATCACCCGCTGCCCCGCTGGATCCCAAACCCGTGTCAGGCTGTAGCGGTAGGTTTCGCAGTCCGAATAGACGGCGGTCGAGGGGGCATCGCCCTTGGTGTGGCGGCGGGTGATCATGCGCGCTTTATTAGTTTGACGCGGCGTGTTTTCCAAGCAGGTCGGCCACTGCGTCTAGGGGAATAACGCCGCTTCTGCGGTAAATGAATTTTCGGCATTTACGAGACTGACATGGAACTAGTTCGTTTCCTCGCCCTCTCCGGGTTAGTCGGCGCTATAAGCCACGATGGCTGGAATTCGGATACAGGCGACCAGGAGGGCCGAAGGTTGCGGAGCCGGACCAGGATGATCCCAACCTGCCGCCAAGCGGGGTCGAAGCAACGGAGAGACGCTTCTTGAAGGCAGCCTCCCGCATGGTCCCAGCTATGACCTTCGCTGCCGTGTCCGAGTGGTCGAGACAGAGAACGGCAGCTCAAGTGTTCAGGCCGGCGGACGCGAATTGCTGATCCTGGAAGGACAATCCGGCCTGGGGACCATCTCCCTTAGCACAGCGTCAGAGTTCGATGAAACTTGGTACAGTGTGGATGGGAATGAGGCTGACCCCGGCAGCCTGCATGTCCGGCTTGAGGTGTACCACTATTATTCCGGCAGATACTATCAAGCCTGTGCCGGAATTCAGCAGGATCACTCCGGCTGCACGAAAACCCGGCTCGGATGCAGCTCGCCCGATTTGTAGATGCCCACGGCGACCGCCTTGCCTTCAAGGGAGGCCCAGGCTTCGTCGCCATATTCCACGTCTGCGGCCATTACCATGCCCGGATTGCCATTGCGGAGCCGCACAGCCCCCTGCGGCGTGCACTTCAGTTCGGGCAGGTCGGCCAGGCCTTCCTCCAGCGGCCGCAGGTACTGATCGAGCTCAGGCGATTTCGCCAGTTCGTCAATGAGCTCCAGTGAGATGCCGTCTTCGGCATCAAACGGGCCTGACCAGATCCGCCGCAGTTCCTTGACGTGGCCATGGCAGCCCAGAGCCGCGCCCAGGTCGCGGGCAATTGAGCGCACATAGCCGCCCTTGCCGCAGGTCATTTCCAGCACCACATGGTCTTCGTCAGGGCGGTCCAGCATTATCAGCTCTTCCACCCACAGCGGACGGGCCGCAATCTCCACATCCTCGCCATCGCGGGCAAGCTTGTAGGCGCGCTGGCCGTCGATCTTAACGGCGGAGAACTTGGGTGGCACCTGCATGATCTCGCCCAGAAAAGGCAGCAGCGCCTCCTTGATCTGCTCGTCGGTGGGGCGGGCATCGCTTTCGGCGATCACTTCGCCCTCAGCGTCATCGGTGTTGGTCGCCAGGCCCAGCCGCACCGTGAAAGTATAGGCCTTCAACGCATCGGTGATATAGGGAACGGTCTTGGTCGCCTCGCCCAGCGCCACGGCAAGAACACCGGTTGCTTCGGGGTCCAGGGTGCCCGCATGGCCGGCCTTCTTGGCGTCCAGCGCCCAGCGCACCTTGTTCACAACCGCCGTCGAGGTCAGGCCCGCGGGCTTGTCCACCACCAGCCAGCCGGAAATATCGCGCCCTTTGCGTTTGCGTGCCATGCATCGCCCCCCATGTGTCAGTGAGGCGCGCCGGTTACCGGATCGCCGGGACAGTGTCAATTTAGCAAATGGCAGGCCTCAAAGGAAAGCACCGGGGCCAGCGGAACCCGGCCATGCTTGCCCCGGACCGCCTGTGGCGCTAGGCAGGCGCCCATGGCCGTATCAAGCGATTACACCCCGCCGCAGGACCCGCTGGAGATCCTCCACCACGACGCCGAGCTGCTGGCAGTGAACAAGCCCGCGGGCCTGCTATCGGTGCCAGGACGCGGTGAGCACCTGGCCGACTGCCTGATCAGCCGCGTTCAGGCGGTGTTCCCCGAGGCGCTGCTGGTGCACCGGCTGGACCGGGACACCTCCGGCGTGATGGTGTTCGGCCTCAGCCCCCACGCGCAGCGGCACCTGTCGATGCAGTTCGAAAAGCGTACCGCAAAAAAGGCCTATGTGGCGCGGGTCGATGGCAGGCTGGAGCCGCGGAGCGGCACAGTGGACCTGCCGCTGATCGTCGACTGGCCGAACCGGCCGAAACAGATGGTCTGCCATGAGACCGGCAAGCCGGCTGTCACCGGCTGGCGGGTGATGAAATACGAGGAAGGCGCCACACGGGTGCGGCTGACGCCCAAGACCGGGCGTTCGCATCAGCTGCGGGTGCACATGCTCTCTCTGGGCCACCCGATCCTGGGCGACCCGCTTTATGCCAGCGGCGCGGCGCTGGACCACCCGCGGCTGATGCTGCACTCCGAGGAGCTGCGGATCAAACACCCCGACAGCGGCGAGTCGCTGAAGTTCCGGGTGAAACCGGACTTCTGACTCCGCCGCAGGTCACGGCGCCTCCATCACCATGATAAACAGTGTATCCGCGTGCAGCGCCTCATAGCTGTGCAGCCGGTCGCCGGGGTAGGTGTAGTAATCGCCGGGCTGCAGGCTCTCCTCCTGTCCGTCCGGCCCTGCCCGCATCTGCCCGGAGCAGACCAGCATATGCTCCACCGTGCCGCGCGGATGCGGCTGGGCGCGGCGGACCTGTCCCGGCTGCATCACAACCCGGTAGACATCACGGCGCACATTCGGCGGGCAGCGCGACAGCAGGACAGCGGTGAAATCCGATTGCTCCGATTCCAGCGGTTCCCCCTCCCCTCCCCGGATCAGGGTGGTGGCGGGCGCTTGGGTTTCAAACAACAGGCTCAGCGGGACATCGAGCGCAGCAGCCAGCGCCCAAAGCGTCTCTACGCTGGGATTCCCGTTGCCTGCCTCCAGCTGCGACAGGGTCGATTTGGCAATTCCCGCCTGCGCGGCAAGCGCTGACAGCGACTTGCCTGCACGGTTGCGCTCGCGCTGGATGGCTGCTGCGATCATCTGATTGGGCGCTGACATGTTCTGTATTTCATCCTTTCGTTCGCCTTGACGAACAAACGCAGCGTTCGATATAGAAGTCTCGCGTTCGGTATAGCTGAACTACAGACCCGCTTCCAGAGGAGCCGTCTAATGACCCTGCAAGAAATAACCCGCAGCAGTCCCGCCCGGAGCCAGTTGACCGCCGGTCTTCGGGACATCCTGCCCCTGGCAGTTGGGGTAGGTGTCTACGGACTGGCGTTTGGCCTGCTTGCTGCGCAGGCGCAAATGGACGGACTTCAGACCGGGGTGATGGGCACTATCGTCTTCGCCGGCTCCTCGCAGATCATCGCTGTGGAACGGCTGGTTGCGGGGGCAGGCGCCGGGGCGGCGCTGCTGGCCGGGCTGGCGCTGAACCTGCGACTGCTGCTGATCACTGCCTCGCTGCGGGATGAATTCGCCGGACGCCCCTGGTGGCAGGTGGTGCTCGGGGTTCACCTGGCGACGGATGAGAACTGGGCGCTGATGCACGCGATGCGCGCCCGCGGCCGCCGCACCGGCTATTGGTATCTGGTGGGCGGCGGCCTGGGGCTGGTGGCGGTCTGGGTGCTGGCCACGGTGGCGGGAGCCAGTTTTGCCACGGCGGTGCCGGAGCCCAAAGCGTTGGGCATGGATTTTGCCTTCACTGCCGCCTTTATCGCCATCCTGCGCTCGTTGTGGAGCGGCAGCGCGATGCTGCTGCCTTGGATCGGATCCATCGCCGTTGTTCTGCTGGCGGGCCTGCTGACCCCGCTCGATCCCACTTGGACCCTGATACTGGGCGGCCTTAGCGGCGCCGCGATTGCCGGAGTGCTGGGCAGTGACTGAAACCTGGCTCCTGATATTCGCCCTCGCAGCCGCAACCTTCACTGTACGGCTCTCTGGCTACCTGCTGGGCCGGCGGGTGCCGGAACACGGCCCTTGGGCGCGTGGCCTGCAGGCCTTGCCGGGCTGCCTTATCCTTTCACTGGTCACCTATCTGTTGATGCAGGGCGGACCGCTGGAGTGGGCAGCGGGCGCTGCCTCGCTGACCATAGCATTAGCAACCCGCAGCCTTCCCCTGGCCATGGCCGGGGGAATCGCCGCAATCTGCCTGCTTAGAGCGTACTTCTGATCCCCTGCGCCGCCAGCGCTTTTCTGCCCCTTGCCCGGACGCAGCACGGGCCACGCCCAAGCCGGCGGGCGCCCGGCGCAGCCGGGGGCATGCGGGCGCGGGAGCACACCCGCACGGGACGGGGGCGATGCTGGAAAAAAGAAAGCCGCCCCGGAAGGCGGCTCTCCGTTCGTTCCAAAACAGGGGGCTTATTCAGCTGCCCAGCCGCCGACGGCTTTCACTTCCAGGAAATCTTCGATCCCCCATTTGCCGCCCTCCCGTCCCTGGCCGGACTGCTTCATGCCGCCAAAGGGCGATCCGGCGGAGCGCGACTTGCCGTTCATTTCCACCATGCCGGAGCGCAGCGCGCGGGCCATGCGGTTGGCGCGGGCGCCATCCTGGGTCTGCACATAGTTGGTAAGGCCATAGGGTGTGTCGTTGGCAATCTCTATCGCCTCTTCTTCGGTCTCGAACGGCAGGATCGACAGCACCGGTCCAAAGATCTCTTCACGCGCGATGGTCATCTGGTTGTTCACATCGGCAAAGACCGTGGGCTTCACATAATAACCCTTGTTCAGCCCGTCCGGACGCCCTGTGCCGCCCGCCACCAGTTTGGCGCCTTCATCGATGCCCTTCTGGATCAGGTCCTGGATCTTGTTCCACTGCAGCTCATTCACCACCGGGCCGATGTGGCGGCCTTCCTTATCGGCGGGACCGACTTCGACCTTTGCCGCCACTTCCGCAGCCTCGGACACCACGCGGTCATAGATGCCCTTCTGCACCAGCATCCGGCTGGGCGCGTTGCAACTCTGGCCGGTGTTCTGCATCATGTGCAGCACGCCGCGCTTCACTGCCTTCTCGTCGGCATCCTCAAAGATCACATTGGCGCCTTTGCCGCCCAGCTCCAGATGCACTTTCTTCAGGGTCTGAGCCGCGTTCTGCGAAATTGCGATACCTGCGCGGGTGGAGCCGGTGAAGGACACCATGTCCACGTCCGGGTGCCCGGTAAGCTGCGCACCAACACCGGTCCCGTCGCCGTTCACCAGGTTGAAGACGCCTGCGGGGAAGCCAGCCTCGTCCATCAGTTCAGCAAAGATCATCGCGTTCAGCGGGCTTTGCTCGGACGGCTTCAGCACCATTGTGCAGCCGGCAACCGCCGCTGCGCCCACTTTGAGGGTGATTTGGTTCATCGGCCAGTTCCACGGTGTGATCAGCGCACAGACGCCGACGGGCTCATGGATAATCCGGTCGTTCGGGGCGTTTTCGTTCAGCGGCGCGTCGAACTTGAACTCCTTGGCCGCGGCGATGAAGTTGCGCAGGTGCCAGCTGCCGGCACCAACCTGCGACGTGCGCGACAGGTTGATCGGCGCGCCCATTTCCATCGACATTGCCTGGGCCAGGTCCTCAGCCCGGGATTCATAGATTGCGACCAGCTTTTCGACCAGCGCGATGCGCTCTTCCACCGGGGTGTCCATCCAGCCCGGAAAGGCAGCCTTGGCCGCCGCAACCGCAGCGTTGGTGTCAGCCTCTGAGCCCAGCGAGATGACAGCGCAGGGTTCCTCGGTCGAGGGGTTGATCACCTCGAAGTCATTCGGCTCAGCAGGGGATACCCACTGGCCATTGATGTAAAAGTCGCGTTTCTCGATCATGCGGGATCTCCCAATTCAGACGTTTTCTCCCAACCGTCTGGCCGGTTTGGCGGCCACTGTGTCACTCGGCCAGCAGGGGGGCAAGGGGCTTCGGCTGCGTAATTTGATCAAATTTCAGCCAGTGCTGTCAACGCACCTGACGCAGCGCCCGCAAATCCTTGCCACGCAAGGCAATTGGAGAATTCTCGTGGCATCCCGGGCCAAGCGCTGTAACGTAGCGGCGGAGCCCCCAGGTTGCACTTGGGGCGACTCGGGCTGCCCGACGGCAGCCGGACGCAACAATCAGACACGACACCCTGACTAGGAGGACACTGCAATGGGTTTGCGCATTAACGACGTGGTCCCGGATTTTACCGCTGAAACCGACCAGGGCACCATCAACTTCCATGACTGGATCGGCGACAGCTGGGCGATTCTGTTTTCGCACCCCAAGGACTTCACCCCGGTCTGCACCACTGAATTTTCGGCTGTCGCGCAGCTGAATGACGAATGGGCCAAGCGGAACACCAAGGTCATCGGCGTTTCCGTCGACAGCGCCGAGGATCACCGCAAGTGGAAGAAGGACATTGAGGAATACGGCAAGGCCAATCCCGGCTTCCCGATCATCGCGGATGACGGTTTGGCGGTGTCCAAGGCGTTCGACATGCTGCCGGCCGAAGCCTATCTGCCCGACGGCCGCACCCCGGCCGACAGCGCCACCGTGCGGTCCGTCTTCATCATCGGCCCGGACAAGCAGCTGAAGCTGAACATGACCTACCCGATGACCGTAGGCCGTAACTTTGCCGAAATCCTGCGCGCGCTGGACGGGCTGCAGATGACCGCCAAGGGCGTCGCCACGCCCGCCAACTGGGTGCCGGGCGAGGACGTGATCATCCCGCCGAGTGTCTCGGACGAAGAGGCCACCGCGAAATTCGGCGAGTACGAAACCATCTTCCCTTACCTTCGCAAGGTAAAGGCGCCGGAGTAATATCAGACACACGCAATTTGGGGACGGCATGGCAATCAGGCAGTGCCGTTCTCAGCCCGGCAGGCCGCGTTGAGCGTTTGTCTTCGGAGTTCCATTCGCTTATAGCGCATGAAAAAACAGGAGGTCCGAATGCAGATCACTCCAGTCTTGATGTGCGGCGGCTCGGGAACACGGCTGTGGCCGTTGTCACGCGAATCTTACCCCAAGCAGTTCACGTCTCTGAAAGGTGGAAAAACCCTGTTTCAGGAAAGCGTCGGGCGGCTGTCAGGCGACGGGTTCGCGGCGCCCATTGTGGTGACCAATTCGGATTTCCGGTTTGTCGTGACCGAACAGCTTCTGGGCGCAGGCATTGACCCGGGCGCCATCCTGATTGAGCCGGACCGGCGCAATACCGCGCCTGCCGTTCTGGCAGCAGCCTTGCACGCTTTTGCCGAGGACCCCGATACACTGCTGATCGTTGCCCCTTCTGATCATGTGATACCGGATGCAGACGCCTTCCGTGCTGCAATTCTGGCAGGAACAGAGCGAGCGCAGGCTGGCGATCTAGTGACCTTCGGCATTGTGCCATCGCACCCGGAAACCGGCTATGGTTACCTTCAGCTGGACGGAGAAGCCGAGCCTGGAAAGCCAGCACCGCTGAGCCGTTTTGTCGAAAAACCCGACGCCGCCGCCGCGGCCAAGATGCTGGCAGCCGGAAACTACCTTTGGAACGCCGGCATCTTCCTGTTCACCGCACGCGCGCTCATTGCCGCTTTTGAACAGCACGCTGCGCATTTGGTCGATCCAGTCCGCAAGTCCGTCGAAAACGCCAAGGCGGATCTCGGCTTTCTGCGCCTGGACCCGGCCTCCTGGTCCGCGGCGGAGGACATCTCGATCGACTATGCGATCATGGAAAAGGCCAAGAATATCTGTTCCGTGCCTTTCGAGGGAAAATGGTCAGATCTTGGAGATTGGAACGCCGTCTGGGCAGAGAGCGGCCCGGATTCGGACGGTGTCGCGACCAATGGCAACGCAGCGGCAATTGACTGCAAGGATGTGCTGCTCCGGTCTGAATCCGACGGCCAGCAGATTGTCGGCCTGGGACTGGACGGCATTGTGGCCATTGCCATGCCCGACGCTGTTCTTGTGGCGGACAAGTCCCGGACGCAGGACGTCAAGAAGGCCGTCGAACTGCTGAAATCGGAACAGGCGCCGCAAGCGGTGAAATTCCCGCGCGACCACCGCCCGTGGGGCTATTTCGACAGCCTGGCTACAGGGCGGCGGTTCCAGGTGAAACGGATCGTTGTCAAACCGGGCGCAGCGCTGTCGCTGCAAAGCCATTTCCACCGCTCAGAGCACTGGATCGTGGTGCAAGGCACCGCGCGCGTCACCATCGATGATACCCAGCAGCTGGTCGGGGAAAACCAGTCTGTCTATATCCCGCTGGGTGCCGTTCACCGGATGGAAAACCCCGGCAAGTTGGACATGGTGCTGATCGAGGTTCAGACCGGTTCCTACCTCGGCGAGGATGACATCATCCGTTACGAGGATGTCTACGCCCGCAGCGAAACCGACTGAGCACGGGCCGGTTCGGAATTGGCGGCAACATTGGCCAGCAAATCCTGGCCAAAGTCGCGCCACGTGCGAAGCTGATCACGGTTCGCCGCGATCTTCGCCCGCCATTCGGCGGCAAAGACTTCGTCCTGCACAAGGCGCTGAATATGTCCGGCCAGGGTTTCAGGGTCATCGACGCCGAAATACAGCCCCAGTTCGCCGCAAACTTCGTGCATGACCGGAATGTCCGCGCAAACCGCTGGGACACCCGCCCACAGCGCCTCGCCGGCGGGCAGCCCCCAGCCTTCGATGCGGGAGGGCAGGATCACCCCCTGGGAGGATTCGTACAGCCGCACCAGGTCGCTCTGGTTCGGGGTGTCCAGCTGCAGTACATGCGGCTTGACCAGCGCCATTTCCTCCTTGTCGAGGTAGTCCATCGTGCGGTGGCGCCGTTTGCCGGCCATGACCAGCAGCGGCGGCGTCCCGCCCCGCTTGGCGATCAGGTTCATCGCATTCAGAACCACATCAAGGTTCTTGCGGCCCAGCATCGTGCCGACCATCAGGAAATAGGGGCGCTCAGGGATGTCCACCGACTGCTCTTCATCTCCGGCGCGCAGCTCATGAACCAACGGCGCTACCGAGGTGCGCTTGAGCTCGGGCAGAATGCCCTGGCTGGCAAAATCCTTTGCATCATCGATGGTGAACTGCGAGTTGCCGATCACGTGATCCGCGTGCTCCAGCAGCCACTGGTTGTCGCCCAGGAAAGAACTGGAGAAGTCGGGGGCACCGCCGCGTTTGAAATCATGCAGAGGGATCATATCGTGAATCAGCACGTGAATTTCCACGTCCAGATTTTTCAGATGCTTGATCGGGTGAATGATCAGCTTGGGTCGTCCGCAGCTCACCCAGGCGCCGCCATCCAACGACACGATCGGGTTGTCAGCGCCGCTCAGCGCCCAGCGGGACCGCTCGATCAGGTCCACAACACCGAACACAAAAGGCGCTGCGTAGTGCAGAGCCTTCTTTTTCTTGCGATTGTGGATCCGGCGCATGAAAAAAGGCTTGCCGGAATTCGGCACATTCAGGTCAATCCCGCCCTCGGCGGTATCGTCATACTTTGGGAAAATCTCAAAAAACGCGTCATGCCCCTGGGAATACGCAACAAACCGGGTGCCGTTGTTGGCCCGGAAGGCCTCTTTGGCGCCTTCCGCGACGACCTTGGCAATGCCGTAATACGTCTTGAACCCGTGGGACAGATACAGCAGCTCGGTCAAATCGTAAAAGAGCGGACGCATGGGATCTCCAGCTGAGTTTTTAAGCAGCCCGGCCATCGCTCCCGTCGGCTTCACGACAAGCGGAGCAGCGTAAGAACCGGAAAGCGCAGTGCGTTGTGCGCAGGGTCCGGGCACCTGCCGCCAGCGGCAGCGGGGCGGGTCAGAGCAGACGGGTTCCGGCCTTGCAGCCGGAACCCGTCCGGAAACTGTTGCAGGCCTTAGCCTTCGGCAGCTTCCTCTTTCTTGATCTCTTCGCCGGTTTCCTGGTCGACAACCTTCATCGACAGGCGGACCTTGCCGCGGTCATCAAAGCCCAGCAGCTTGACCTTCACTTCCTGGCCTTCCTTCAGAACGTCCGACGGATGGTTCAGGCGGCGGTTCTCGATCTGGGAAACGTGCACCAGGCCGTCGCGTTTGCCGAAGAAGTTCACGAAGGCGCCGAAGTCGACGATCTTCACGACCTTGCCGGTGTAGACTTGGCCTTCTTCCGGCTCTGCCACGATCGAATAGATCATGTCATAGGCCTTTTTGATGGCCTCACCATTCGGGCTGGCGATCTTGATCACGCCATCGTCGTTGATGTCGACCTTGGCGCCGGACACTTCGACGATCTCGCGGATCACCTTGCCGCCGGAGCCGATCACTTCGCGGATCTTGTCGGTCGGGATCTGCATGGTCTCGATGCGCGGAGCGTGGACCGAGAACTCGGACGCTTCGGTCAGAGCCTTCGCCATTTCACCCAGAATGTGGATACGGCCGTCCTTGGCTTGCGCCAGGGCTTTCTCCATGATCTCTGGGGTGATGCCGGCGACCTTGATGTCCATCTGCAGCGAGGTGATGCCGTTTTCGGTACCCGCCACTTTGAAATCCATGTCGCCCAGGTGATCTTCGTCGCCCAGGATGTCGGACAGAATCGCGTAGGAGCCGTCGTCTTCCAGGATCAGGCCCATCGCAACACCGGCAACCGGTGCTTTCAGCGGAACACCTGCGTCCATCATCGACAGCGAGCCGCCGCAGACCGATGCCATCGAGGACGAACCGTTCGATTCGGTGATCTCGGAGACAACGCGGATAGTGTAGGGGAAGTCGGTTGCCGCGGGCAGAACCGCCTGCAGCGCACGCCAAGCCAGCTTGCCGTGACCGATTTCGCGGCGGCCCGGAGGGCCCACGCGGCCAACTTCGCCAACCGAATAGGGCGGGAAGTTGTAATGCAGCAGGAAGTTGGATTTGAAGTTGCCGTGCAGCGCGTCGATGAACTGCTCGTCGTCGCCGGTGCCCAGCGTGGTCACAACCAGGCCCTGGGTTTCACCGCGGGTGAACAGAGCAGAACCGTGGGTCCGCGGCAGCAGGCCGGTTTCGGACACGATGTCCCGGATCTCGTCGGTTTTGCGGCCGTCGATACGCTTGCCGGTCTTGACTACGTCACCGCGCAGGATGCCGGCTTCCAGCTTCTTCAGCGCGGAACCCAAGTTGGCATCTTCCAGCTGTTCTTCGGTCAAAGCAGCCTTGATGGTCTCGCGGGCTGCGGCAACAGCTGCGGTACGCTCCTGCTTGTCGCTGATCGCAAATGCGGCGCGCATCTCGGTTTCGCCAGCGGCCTTCACGGCTTCGTACAGCTCGGAGTAATCCGGCGGAGTGAAGTCGAACGGCTCGTTTGCGGCTTCTTCGGCCAGCGAGATGATCAGGTCGATCACTGGCTGGATCTGCTCGTGGGCAAACTTCACTGCGCCCAGCATTTCTGCTTCGGACAGTTCGTAAGCTTCCGATTCCACCATCATCACGGCGTCTTTGGTGCCGGCAACAACCAGATCCAGACGCTGATCGGGGTTCAGGCGCAGGTCCTGCATGTCATCGACGGTCGGGTTCAGGACGTACTCACCATCCTCGAAACCGACGCGGCAGCCTGCAATCGGGCCCATGAAGGGCGCGCCAGACAGGGTCAGTGCAGCCGAAGCCGCGATCATTGCAACCATGTCCGGGTCGTTGACCAGATCGTGGCTCAGCACGGTGCACATCACCAGCACTTCGTTTTTGAAGCCGGGGACGAACAGCGGGCGGATCGGACGGTCGATCAGACGCGCGGTCAGGGTTTCTTTTTCGGTCGGGCGCGCTTCGCGCTTGAAGAAGCCGCCAGGCACCTTGCCCGCAGCATAGTATTTTTCCTGGTAGTGCACGGTCAGCGGGAAGAAGTCCTGGCCGGGCTTCTGCTGACGGGCAAAGGTCACGTTGGCCATGACCGAGGTTTCGCCCAGGGTGGCAATCACAGAGCCATCAGCCTGGCGGGCAACCTTGCCGGTTTCCAGTGTGAGCGTTTCTTCGCCCCACTGCATCGATTTCTTCGTAACGTTAAACATCTAGCGTATCCTAAAAGGGAGCACTCCCGGCCCTCCGGGTCTCCCGTTTGCGTGGCGGCCCCATTGCCGCCGGCCCCACCTATCTTTCTTTCGCGTGCCGGGGCCCGGGCACATCGTCTCAGATAGGCCCGCCCATACATGAGTTGGCGGCAAATTGAAAGGGAAAGCAGTGGAGGCCAGCCGCGATGGGCGGCAGTGCGCTTTGCGAACAAGCCGCGGCGGCCCCGTAAAGCAGACGGGCGGGGGCACACCCCGCCCGGCAAAATATCAATTCGTGGTTTCCAGGCCTTCGGGGCGGCCGGCAATAACGAATTGCAGTCCCTCGGGGTCCAGGAACTCCGCTGCAAAGCGATTCACAACTTCCAGGGTGACGGCGTTGATCCGGTCGTTGCGGGTTTCCACATAGCTGATCGGCAGGTGATCCATCTGCATCCCCGCCAGGATCGAGGCGATGCGGCTGTTGCCGTCAAACCGCAGCGGATAAGCACCGGTCAGATAGGTCTGAGCGTCCTTCAGCTCTTTTTCTGTCACACCGTCTTCGGCCATGCGGCGCCATTCATTGCGGATCACCTCGACCGCTTCGGCCATCTTGCCATTGGCGGACGCTACCGATCCCATATAGACCGCCGCCAGATCCCGCGGCACCAGGTAGGAATAGACCCCATAGGTCAGTCCGCGCTTTTCCCGCACTTCGGTCATCAGGCGGGTTTCAAAAGATCCGCCGCCCAGAATCTGGTTCATCACATAAGCCGTGAAAAAATCCGGATCTTCGCGCTTGATGCCCTTCTGCCCGAACAGTGCAACCGACTGCGGCGTCTCGAAATCCACGACGGTGACACCGCCCTCTATGGAAACCTCTGCCGGGCCGGGGATCGGCGCCCCTTCCGGAGGCAGCGCCCCAAGCAGATCATCCAGCAGCCTGCCCAATTCCTCGGCAGTTATGTCGCCCACCGCGCTGACATAGAGCCTGTCGCGGGCAAACACCGCCTCGTAAGCGTCGAAGATGTCCTGGCGGCTCAGCGCGGAAACGGTTTCCAGCGTGCCCTTGCCGTCGCTGCCATACGGGTGATCGCCAAAAGCCAGTTTGGAAAACACCTCACCAGCGATTTTGTTGGGGTTCTTGGCATCAGAGCGCAAGCCCGCCAGCACCTGCGCCCTCACCCGGTCGAGCGCATCCTGGTCAAATCGCGGCTCAAACAGGGTCTGGCGCAGCAGTGCCATCGCCTCGTCCCGGTTTTCAGTCAGGAAGCGGGCGGAAATGGAAACTGCATCCTTGTCCGCGTCATAGGAGAACTCCGCTGCTAGCGATTCCACTGCTCGGGCGTAATCCTGGGCGCGCAGATCGCCGGAGCCCTCCTCCAGCAGCCCGGTCATCAGGTAGACCGCACCGCGCTTGCCTGGCACATCCAATGAGGTGCCGCCGCGAAAGCGCAGCTCCAGAGCCGAGAAGGGAATGCTGTGGTCTTCCACCAGCCAGGCCTTGATCCCGCCGGGAGAGGTGACTTCCTCGATCTTGATGCCTGCCCAAGCGGGCAGGGCCAGGAAGCAGGCCACCAGTGCCGCAGCGAAATATTTCAGCGGGGTCATTGGGTTACCTCTTCGTCGCGCGTCATCCAACCGGTGACAGATGTTTCGGGCCGCAGAACCTCCTTGGCGGCGGCGATGATCTCATCCGCCGTGACCGATTGCAGGATCTTCGGCCAATCCTGCACATCCTGCACAGTCAGCCCGATGCTCAGCGCCTGGCCATAGCGGTTGGCAATGCCGTTCACGTTGTCGCGGTCATAGATTTCCGCCGCCCGCAGTTGCAGTTTGATCCGCTCCAGCTGAGCTTCATCAACACCGTCCTCCAGAAAGCGGGCGATTGTGGCATCCAATGCCGCCTCCGCGTCGTGCATGCTGACGCCCTCGGCCGGAACGATCAGAAAGGTAAAGGACGTGTCGTCCAATGTACTGCCCGAATAGAAGGCGCCGGTGTAAACGGCAACCTGCTGGTCGAATTGCAGCGCATTGGCCAAGTAGGAGGTGTTGCCGCCGCCCAGAAGCTCTGCCAGCAGATACAGGGCTGCAGCTTTCTGCTGGGCGCCGCTGTCGCGCTCTGGCGCCAGATAGGACCGCTGCACGTAGGGCTGCGCGACGCGGGGATCCTCGAATGTCAGCCGGCGGGCCGCGGTCTGCGGCGGCTCCTGGCTGCGGAAGCGCTCCGGCAGGTCCGGATTGGCCGGGATTACGCCGTAATACTTCTCGGCAAGCGCCTTCACTTCTTCGGGCTGCACATCACCGGAGACGACCAGGATGGCATTGTTGGGCGCGTAATAGGTTTGATAGAAGGACAGCGCGTCCTCCATATCCAGGCTTTCCATCTCGTGCCGCCAGCCGATCACCGGCTGGCCGTAACGGTGATTGAGGTATTGCACGGCCTGCAGCTGCTCGCGGAACAGGGCGACCGGGTCATTGTCGGTGCGCTGGTTGCGCTCTTCCAGGATCACCTCGCGCTCGGTGGCGATATCCTCCTCGCTGAGGCGGAGATTGGTCATCCGGTCGCTTTCCATCTGCATCATCAGCTCCAGCCGGTCGGCGGCGACGCGCTGGAAATAGGCCGTGTAGTCATAGCTGGTGAAAGCGTTATCCTGGCCGCCGTTTGCGCGCACAGTGGCCGACAGCTCTCCGGGGGCGAGCTTGTCGGTGCCCTTGAACAGCAGGTGCTCCAGAAAATGGGCGACTCCGGACTGGCCCGGCGGCTCATCTGCAGAACCGGCCCGGTACCAGACCATCTGCTGCACCACCGGTGCACGGTGGTCCTCGATCACGACAACGTCCATGCCGTTGTCCAGGGTGAACGCGGTCACCGCGTCGTCCCCGGCCCGCAGGGGGCCGGACAAAACGGTAATCAGCGCCGCGGCGGCCAATGTGATCCTGTGGATCATCTGGCGTCCTCCAATTCTTGCGCCCCTGCCCTTGCCCGGCAGGGAGCAGTTACTGCTCTGTTGTTTATTGCAGCCACAATTCGCGGCCCGTTGCCAGCAGAAAGGCTGCTGTCAACCTACGCGGCGGCTGGCATCTTGCAAGACCGGCTGGCAGAAAAGTGAGCGCTCAGGACTCTTCTTCAGGCGGCGAAGACGGTGTCGCTGCTCCCGCCCTGCGGAACTGGTCGCTGACGGCAAACGGGTCGATGCTTTGCTTGCGGTACAGCTGCTCGTAGCGGTCCACCGGCACGATCTTGATCCGCCCAAGGTGGCGGTTGCGGTGACGAAACTTCGCGTCTTCCTTGGCCAGGGTGTCACGCACTCCGGGCTCAACACCATAGCGGCTGGAGGCTGTGACCAGCGCGGCATCGCCAGACGGCACGCCGCTGACGGCAACGAGATCCCCCGGTTTGCCGCCCAGGGCAGCCACCGCTTCGGCCTGCGGATTAACATCGGTCAGATTAGCGCCCCCAGGGGTCGGCGCCGGCAGGCTGCTGAAATTGTCCGGCGTGCTCAGCGGCTTGGTGGGCAGGACCAGGAATTCATCCGGGCCGGTGCCCGGCTTCTGAAGAACGCGCAGCCCCTTCTGCGCGCAGCCGGACACTGCCAGCGCGCCAGCCAGAACCATAACTCCGAACGGGATCCGCATTGCCCCAAACTCCTGCCTGTTTCCTGGCGCTTTTAGCGTATTTGCCCGGCAAGGTCTACGCAGGCTTTTTGCGGCGCCCGTCAAAGAAGATCAGCCCGGCAGCACCGGCGAAGATAAAGATGTCGGCCACGTTGAAAACGAAAGGATTCTGGATGCCGCAGCAGGATGTGTTCAGGAAGTCCAGCACATAGCCATAAAGCAGCCGGTCCGCGACATTGCCCAGCGCGCCGCCGATCACCAGCCCGGCGGAAAGCTGCATGCCACGGGACTTGTCCTGACCGCGGCAGACCCACACCGCCAGGATCACGCAGATCACGGCTGACAGGGCGATCAGAATCCAGCGCGCTGCTTCATCCCCGCCGCCGAACAGGCCAAAGTTGATGCCGGTGTTCTCGCCGTAGCGGAAATTGAGGAACGGCGGCAGCACGTCGATCCGGTGGCGCTGGTCCAGCCCCATCCAGTGGATCACAAAGTACTTGCTGGCTTGATCCGCCAGGAACGAAAGGGCTGCGCCCCAGATCATCCAACGTGCTGCCATGTCTTAACTGCCCGGCTTAGTGGCGGAAGTGACGCATGCCGGTGAAGACCATGGCCAGGCCTTTCTCGTTGGCCGCCTTGATCACCTCATCATCGCGCATTGATCCGCCCGGCTGGATGACGCAGGTGCCGCCCGCGGCGGCTGCTTCCAGCAGACCGTCGGGGAAGGGGAAGAACGCGTCTGATGCCACTGCGCAGCCCTTGGCGAGGCTTTCCTTAAGGCCCAGCTCAGCCGCCATACGGCCTGCCTTGGCCGCCGCCACATTGGCACTGTCCAGACGGCTCATCTGACCCGCGCCGACACCGACGGTTGCGTTATCCTTCACATAGACGATGGCGTTGGATTTGACGTGCTTGGCGACTTTCCAGGCAAACAGAAGATCCTGCATCTGAGCGTCGGACGGCACCTTCTCGGTCACCACCTTCAGGTCTTCCATGCCGACGTAGCCGACGTCCTTGTCCTGGACTAGCATGCCGCCGGCCACCTGCTTGTAGGCCACGATGGGCTTGCGCGGATCCGGCAGGCCTTCGGTCAGCAGCAGGCGCAGGTTTTTCTTTGCGGCAAAGATTTCCTTGGCCTCGCCGGATGCACCCGGCGCGATCACCACTTCGGTGAAGATCTCGGTGATCTTGGCGGCGGTCTCCGCGTCCAGCGGCTGGTTCAGCGCGACGATGCCGCCGAAGGCCGAGGTGCGGTCGCAGTCGAACGCCTTCTGATAGGCTTCTGCCAGGGTTGCGCCCTTGGCCACACCGCAGGGGTTGGCGTGTTTGATGATCGCAACTGCCACGCTGTCGGCCGGGTCGAACTCCGCCACCAGCTCGTATGCCGCATCAGTGTCGTTGATGTTGTTGTAGCTCAACTCTTTGCCCTGCAGCTGCACTGCGGTGGCAACACCCGGGCGGTTCGAACCATCGGTGTAAAAGGCCGCCTCCTGGTGGCTGTTCTCGCCATAGCGCAGGGTCTGCTTCAGCTCACCCGCAAAGGCACGGCGGCGCGGAGTCTTTTCCTCCAGCGCCGACGCCATCCAGTTCGAGACAGCCGTATCATACGCCGCAGTGCGGGCATAGGCGGTTTGGGCCAGGCGCTGTCGGAAGGCATAAGACGTCTGGCCGTTGTTGTTGTCGAGTTCTGCCAAGAGCGCCTCATAGTCCTGGACGTCGGTCACCACGTTCACGAACAGGTGGTTCTTGGAGGCCGCGCGGATCATCGCCGGACCGCCGATGTCGATGTTTTCGATCATCTCATCGTAGTCCGCACCACGCGCCAGCGCTGCCTCGAACGGATAGAGGTTCACAACCAGCAGGTCGATGGCGCCGATGCCATGTTCCTTCATTGCGGCGACGTGGGTGTCATTATCCCGCAGGGCCAGCAGGCCGCCATGCACCATCGGGTGCAAGGTCTTCACGCGGCCGTCCATCATTTCCGGGAAACCGGTCACTTCGGAGACGTCTTTCACGACCAGTCCAGCATCGCGCAGTGCCTTGGCGGAGCCGCCGGTAGACAGCAGTTCGACACCGCGCGCATCCAGCGCTTTGCCCAGCTCGATCAGGCCGGTCTTGTCGGATACGGAAAGCAGCGCACGGCGTACGGGGTGAAGGTCGGTCATGGCAGGGCGGTCCTTTTCAAAGGCTCAGTCAAACGTCTCGGGTTCGTCCCGGTTCAGGTCTCTCACGGCAATGGCAGTCTCCTGCGCCTTGCTGAGCGTCCACCGGACGCGGGTGGCATATCCCATCGCCCGCCCGGATAAAACGATCTGCTTTGCCGCACGCGGCTTCAAGCGGGTCTTTTCCAGGAAAACGCTTGGCTCCAGCCGCAGCTGGCAGGTGCCGTCATGGCGGAACACCCAGATTTCCCCGCTCTTGAGCGCCATGGATACTGCCGCGCCGCCCAAGTCAAGGGCTGCATCCACCTCCGGGTGCAGGTGCAGACGGATGTCAAAGCCGATGCCGCCGTCCTGGCTGGCATCCCGCACCTTGGTGAACTGGCGTTTGGCGGCATCATCCAAGGCCACCAGCATGTCCTCGCCGCTGAGGCTTCGCCCGTCAAAGGACAATTCCAGCGTACGGGCATGGGTCAGGCCGAAATGCGCGGCATAGCCGTTATGCCCGCCCTGAAACCGCAAGCCTTCCGCCAGATCGCTCAGCTCCAGCGGCACATCGTCAGGCGCTTCGATCAGCTCCTCATGGCCGGTGGTTTTATGCGGGGGCGCCAGCCGGGCGCTGGAGTGCCCCTCGATACACAGTGTGGTGTGCGACGGTGTGGCCCGCCCGGCCCGGCGCCATTCCAGCCCGAAGGTTTCACCAGAGCCGCAATTCACGATCAGCGGCCGCCGCCCCGAGGTCAGCTCAAACGCCAGGGTCGAAGCGTGCCCGTTGTAAGACGCCTTGCCCTTGGGTGGCGCAGAGGCATCGACAATCACCGAGGTGCGCCGCGCCGACAGCCGGGCAAAACCCATCGCCAGCCCGTCGGCATGGCGCTCCGCCACATGGCTGGCAGCCAGAGCATGATCCAGCCGGCCTTCCAGCCCGCGGCCGCCACCGTGGAACCGTGCCAGGCCGCCATCACTGTGGCGCAGGGTGCGCAAGGTGGGGGCGATCCGTTCGATGGCAGCGGAATGCGCAGGCGGCACCGCCCGTCCGGCCTCGTGCAAGGCTGCGGCAGCCCAGGTCAGAAGGGTGAAGACCTCCAGCAGTTCCTCCGGGTTGCGGGTCGGCAACCCGCCTTGTCCGTCGATCTGAGACTCGCATTCAGCCGCCAGCGCCCTGACAGCCGGGTCTGCCAGCTCCTCCCGCCCCTGCAAGGCAAGGCCTGCATAGATCAGGCCGCACAGGGCCTCGAACCGCGGCAGTCCAGGGGCCGCCCCCTGCCAGCGCTGGGACAGATACCAGGTCTGCCGCGCCAAGGAGGTGTAGAAAGCTTCAGTCTCATCCTTGTCCTTGCCGCTCAGCAGGAACAGCGCGTGGTTGATCCACCGGATCACCCGCCGTCCAGTAAGATCCGGAAGCCAGGCCAGTCCGCCGCCGTGCCCGTGATGCGCAATCCAGCCCCAGACCCATTTCTGCGCCTTGGCACGGGCCTTGAAATCACCGACCGCAGCCAGGTCGTCGAGCCAGGCAAAGCCGTGCCGCTCAGCATCAAAGGCAGCATCCGGTGCAGCGACCTCCCACAGGCCGGTATCCGGCGATTCGACCAGGTAGCCTGCAAACAGCAGGTTGCCCGCCACCAGCTGACGCCCGCGGGCAAAGCTGCCGATGGTCCGCGGTTCAGGCTGCGAGACAAAGCCGGTCGCTGCAGGCTGTCTGCGGGCCCGCCAAGCGTAATACCGGTTCAGCAGCCGGGTGCCGCGGCCTGCCATTCTGTCATAAGTGGACATGCTCTTTTGCCTCACGCCGGGTTTTTCCAGGGCGTTTTGGCAGGAGCATAGCGCGGGGTACGGCTCAAGTCACCGGGGAATGCCCGGCACGCCCCGGGCTCACGCGGTTTTGCGCAAAAGGGCCATATAGAAGCCGTCCATGCCGCCTTGTTCCGGCCAATAGTCCGGGCGCAGCCGCAGGCCGCCTTCTTCGGTGATCCAGTCAGCATCCACGCCGGTCACTTTCAGCGCTTCACGGTCGGCAACCATATCCGGGAACATCTCCAGCGCTTCTTCGACCTGGCATTCCCCCTCGTCCGGCAGCAGGGAGCAGGTGCAGTACATCAGCCGCCCGCCGGGTTTCACCAGGGTCCACGCGTGCGCCAGCATCTGCGCCTGCAGCTCAATCAGCGCGCCGAACTCGCTGCCGTCCTTGGCTTGCGGCAGGTCCGGATGGCGGCGAATGGTGCCAGTAGCGGAACAGGGCGCGTCCAGCAGCACCGCGTCGTACTGGCCGGTCTGCTCCAGTGCGTCGGCCACCACCAATTCGGCCTCCAGACCGGTGCGCTCCAGGTTCTCCATCAGCCGCGCCACGCGGCTCTCCGAGATATCGACAGCCGTCACTTTGGCACCGGCAGCGGCCATCTGCATGGTCTTGCCGCCCGGGGCTGCGCACAGTTCCAGGGCTTGTTCCCCCGGCAGCGCATTCAGGATCAGCGCGGGCAGCGCGGCGGCGGCATCCTGCACCCACCAATCGCCCTCCCGGTAGCCCGGCAGCGCCGACACCTGCCCCGCGCCTGCGATCCGCAGCGAACCGGTGGGCAGCAGCACACCCCCTAGCGCCTGCAAGTCCGCGCCCGGCTTGCCGGTGATATCCAACGGCGCGCCGGCATGATGCGCGGCCTCCATGCTCAGCATCGCATCAGCGCCCCAAGCCTGCACCAGTGGTTTGCGCAGCCAGTTGGGCAGGCGCGGCACACGCAGCTTTGCCCATTCCTCCGGACCCTCGTCAGCCACCTTGCGCAGAATCGCGTTCACCAGCCCCTTCAGCTGCCCGTGGCGGCGGTGCTTGGAAACGATGGCCACCATCGCATTTACAACCCCATGCGCCGCGCCGCCTGAGCACAGCTCCACTGTGCCCAGCCGCAGCGCGTTCATGACCATCAGCGGCGGCGTTTTCTTCAAGTGCTTTTTCAGGATCCGGTCGGCGCGCTCCAGACTGCGCAGGGTTTCCACGGCCAGCCGCTGCGCCCGTGCACGGTCTTCCGGCGCCAGCTTCTCCAGCGCGCCCGAGGCATAGCATTCCGCCAGGAGCCGCCCCTCCCCCAGCACCTGATCCAGCAGATAGACCGCTGTGCGGCGGGCGTGATTGGCATCGGACATCTGGCAGCTCCTTGGGGCACGGCTTGTTTGCGCGGGACAGGGGCGTATATCATGGGCGCAGCATAAAGGAACCCGCGATGAGCGAAGAGACCGCCCCCGGAAAGAAAGACCTGCCCCCCGCCGCCCTGCGCGCGCTGGCCGAAGCCGAAGAGCGCCGCAAGGCCGCCGAAGCGCAGGAACCGCGCCCCAAGGAGCTGGGGGGCCGGGACGGCCCCGACCCTGCACGCTATGGCGACTGGGAGAAAAAGGGCATCGCCATCGATTTTTAGGTCTCGCAGCGGGGGCCAGCCCCCGCACCGCCAGAGTATTTCTGGAAAGATGAATGAACCGCCGTTCTTTCATCTTTCTCCAAATACTCCTGCCCGCTGCCCGGCAGGCGGCTTTGCCGACGAGAGGAGAGGAATCGGCCCGTCAGGGCAGTCTCTCAGACGTCACAGACCCAGCACATCCACCATGTCGTACTGGCCCGGCCCCTTGTCCTGGCCCCAAAGTGCCGCCTTCAGCGCACCGCGGGCAAAGATGGCGCGGTCGGTGGCCAGGTGGCGCAGCACGATCCGCTCGCCTGCCGCGGCAAACAGAACGTCGTGCTCACCGACGATGTCGCCGCCACGAATGGCGGTGAAGCCGATGTCGCCGCGATTGCGGGCTCCGGTGATACCGTCGCGGCCGGAATCGCGCACATCCGCCAGCCTTACACCGCGGCCCTCGGCGGCGGCTTCGCCCAGCATCAGCGCGGTGCCGGAAGGCGCGTCCACCTTATGGTGGTGATGCGCCTCGATTACCTCAATGTCGAAATCCTCATCCAGCGCGGCGGCGACCTTCTTGGTCAATTGCACCAAGAGGTTCACGCCGAGGCTCATGTTGCCGGCGCGGATGATCACCGCGTGGCGGGAGGCCGGTTCCAGCTGTGCGATCTGATCATCCGTCATGCCTGTGGTGCCGATCACATGAACTGCGCGGGCCTGGGCTGCCAGCTTGGAAAAGGCCAGCGTCGCTTCCGGCGCGGTGAAGTCTATCACGGCCTGCGCCTTGGAAAACGCCTCCAGCGCATCGGCGGTCACGGTGACGCCAACGGCCTGGCCGCCCATCATCTCACCCACGTCGCGGCCGACCCACTCATGCCCCTCGCGCTCTACCGCCCCGACCAGCGTGGCCTTGCCGCTTTCCAGCACCGTCCTGATCAGCATCTGCCCCATGCGGCCCGATGCGCCGGTAATCACGATCCCAGGTTTGTGAGTCATTGGCCAATTCCCTTGTTCAAGCTTGTTTTGTCCTACAGCGCCGGGCAGCGCTTGGCAAAGCCCGCGATCCGGCATAGATCGGGAATATGGCAAAGAACAAATTCCACGATGGCCCCGGCCCGTCCCAGCGCCAGCTTCGCGTCGGCGAACTGATCCGCCGCACCCTGTCTGAGGTGCTGGCGCGCGGCGATGTGCATGATCCGGACCTGAACCGCATGTCGATCACTGTGGGAGAGGTGCGCACCTCACCCGATCTGAAAATCGCCACCGCCTTTGTGCTGCCCTTGGGCGGCAAGGGGCAGGAAGATGTGCTGAAGCTTCTGGCCCGCAACAAGAGCGAGCTGCGCCGGATGGTCGGCAAGAAGCTGGGGTTGAAGTTCACTCCGGATCTGCGGTTCCGGCTGGACGAGACCTTCGACCAGATGGACGAAACCCGCCGGATGCTGAACCAGGACGCGGTGCGCCGCGACGTGGAAGAGTGATCCGCAAGGCTGCCTTTCTGCTGGCAGCGCTTGGGACCGCCCCGGCGGCCGGGGCGGTCGAATGCAGCGATATAGCCTATGAGGGCAGCCGGTACACACTCTGCCAGATTAACGCCGCCAAGGAACAGCTGCGGCTGTTCCTGCGCGATGGCGAAGGCCAGGTCTATGGCCATTTCTCTACCCTGGAAGAAACGCTGGCGGAAGACGGCAAGACGCTGGCCTTTGCGACCAATGCGGGGATGTACCACAGCGACCGCTCGCCCGTGGGATTGTACGTCGATGAAGACGGCGAGGAGATGCGGCTGGTGACCAATGCCGGTCCCGGAAATTTCGGCCTGCTGCCAAACGGTGTGCTGTGTATCCGAGACGGCCGGGCGGATGTGTTCGAAACCCTGGCTTTTGAACAGGCACAACCCGGCTGCGCCTATGCCACCCAGTCCGGTCCCATGCTGGTGATTGACGGCGAGCTGCACCCGCGTTTCCTGCCCGATTCGGACAGCTACTATATCCGCAACGGAGTGGGCACGTCAGCGGATGGCACCCGCGCGGTTTTTGCAATCTCGCGCAATGCGGTGACATTTCACCAGTTCGGCAGCCTGTTCCGGGATCACCTGAAGCTGCCCAATGCGCTGTACTTCGATGGCAATATCTCGCGCCTGCACGCGCCTGAGCTGGGCCGCAGTGATGCCGGGTTCATGATGGGGCCGATCGTGGGCGTGGTCGAGGACACACCGGCCGGAGGATAAGCACTCCTCAGCCGGGGCGCTTGCGAATCTGCTGCACCATCGGCACGGTATAGATCACCAGGGCGGCCCAGATCATCGGGAAAGCGATCATCCGGGCTTGGCCGAACTCCTCTCCGAACACCAGAACTGCCATAAGGAAGATCATCGTCGGCGCGATGTATTGCAGGATGCCGATGGTGGACAAGCGCACCAGCTTGGCCCCGTTGGCATAGACGATGAGCGGCACAGCCGTGACCACGCCGCAGCCCAAGAGCATGGACGTATCAAAAGCCGAGCCGCCGAAACTGCCGGCGCCCGTCACGGTCAGGTAAACAAAATAGCCCAAGGCCGGAGGCAGGAGAATCAGCGCCTCCAGCAGGAACCCTTGGTTGGGGCCAATCGGCAGCGACTTCTTAAAGAAGGCATAAAATCCCCAGGTCAGCGTGAGGCCCACCGCCACCCAAGGCACCCTTCCCGCGTCCAGAGTCAGCAAAACCACTGCTCCCGCAGCCAGCGCCACCGCCGCCAGTTGCGCCTTGCTGAGCGGCTCGCGCAGCAAGAGTGCGCCCAGGGCGATACTGAACAGCGGATTGATGTAATAGCCAAGCGCCGCGTCCAGCGCCCGTCCGGCCGCAATCGACCAGACATAGATCCCCCAGTTCACAGAAATCAGCGCTGCGGTGATGCAGGCCATACCCAGCATCCGGGGGTTCTTGAGTGCGGCCTGCAAATCCTTGGTCCGGCGCAGGACGATCAACAGCGCACCTGCCACCGGCACCGCCCAGATCACCCGGTGGGTGACAATCTCCGCAGCTGGGATATGAGAGAGAGCTTTCATGTAGAGCGGCAGGAACCCCCACATGAGATAAGCGGTGCTGGCAAAGGCCAGCCCGCGGGGCGTGTCCATGTTTTCAGAGGTTTGCCGTGTCATGCCGCGCTCCTGTGCAGGGCGCTGTTATGACCGGTTTTGCACGGCTTGAAACTTCGTTTTCTGTGATACCCGGCATTCACCGCCGTTATGGGTTACCGTGGCGGCCGCGGGCAAAAGAAAAAACGGCCCCGGAAACCGGGACCGCAGTGCAATTTGGGGTTTGCAGTTTCAGCTATGCGCGCACGTCAGGCTTCCAGCGAGCGGCGCAGCATTTCGACGTCCTCGGCGATCTGGCCGTCGGTCGTCTTCAGCTCCTCGATGCGCTTGACGCCATGCATGACGGTGGTGTGGTCGCGCCCGCCAAAGCGGCGGCCGATCTCGGGCAGAGAGCGGCTGGTCAGCTGTTTGCACAGGTACATCGCCACCTGACGCGGACGCGCATAGGAGCGCAGGCGCTTGGGGCCGATGATGTCGGACATCCGGATGTTGTAATACTCGGACACCTTGCGCTGGATTTCCTCGACCGTGATCTTACGCTCGGAGGCGCGCAGCACATCCGCCAGACAGTCCTGGGTCAGATCCATGTCGATCTCGCGGCCGACCAGCGACGCAAACGCGAACAGCCGGGTCAGCGCGCCTTCGAGAACCCGCACGTTGGTCGAGATTCGGTGTGCCAGGAACTCCAGCACGCCGTCGGCGATGCGCAGGTCCGGATAGGTCTCGCGTTGCTGCTGCACCTTGGTCTGCAGAATGCCCAGACGCAGTTCGTAGTCGGTCGGGTGCAGGTCCACCACCAGGCCGCACTGCAGGCGCGATTTCACCCGGTCTTCCAGATCCTTGATTTCGCCCGGGGCGCGGTCGGCGGAAATGATGATCTGCTTGTTCTGGTCCACCAGCGCGTTGAAGGTGTGGAAGAATTCTTCCTGGGTGGAATCCTTGCCTGCGATGAACTGAACGTCATCCACCATCAGCACATCGACCGAGCGGAACAGATGCTTAAAGTCCATCATCTTGCGCTCGCGCAGGGCCTGCACAAAGCGGTACATGAACTGTTCCGCCGACAGATACAGCACGTTCAGATGCGGGTTCTTTTCCTTCAGTTCCCAGGCGATGGCGTGCATCAGGTGGGTTTTACCCAGGCCCACGCCGCCATACAGAACCAGCGGGTTGAAGGTGACAGGGCCGCCCTCGCCGACACGGCGCGCTGCCGCATGCGCCAGTTCGTTCGGCTTGCCGACCACGAAGCTGTCGAAAGTGAACCGCGGGTCCAGCGGTGCCGCCTGCAGCGCCTCCAGCGTGTCCTTTCCTGCCGCCGCTGCCGGTGCCGCCGCCCGTGCGGTCATGACAGCCAGATCATCCTGCGCCCCGCCGAAGGACTCAGCCGCCACGGCCGGTTCCGCCGGGCGCGCCGGGCTGTTTGCCGCAACCCGGAACGCCAGGCGCTGCACCGGCTCGCCGGACATGGTCAGCTCATGCAGGATAAGGTCCGCAAAGTTCTGACTGACGTAATTTCCCATGAAATTCGTCGGCACTTTGAAGACGGCCACCCCACCGTCGACTGTGTCGAACTCCAGCGGCTCAATCCACGTGGTGAAGTTGTTCTGGCCAACCGTCTTCAACAGCCGGTTTCTGAGCTGTCCCCATTTTTCTTCTGTCATGCTGCGCCTCACGCGTCCCCAAAAAGCAGCGGCCCCTTAGCCGGGCCAATTCCATCGTAACCCCCAACCACCCGGGGGCCGTTCACGCACAGAGTTACCGTGTGCGGACCATTGCTGGCCGCATCGCCCGAAGGCTAAACGTTCGTCTGGAAACAGCAAAACCCGCCGCAAAAAGCGGTTAAGCTGCCGTCACGAACAGTATCGCACACAATTGAGACAAGGCTGCTGTCCTTAACGATACAGCAGTAGATCCCGGACAGAGCCAGACACATGTGTGCCGTCTGTTCCGGGAAACCTGGCAACCTTGATGCCCGTCAAGATTGCCGCAAGCAGCCTGTCCCCCCAGCGAGTGAATCGCTGACACAGTGGTAGCAATTTGAGGGGGTCAGCAGCAACGAAACTATGATGTTGACTCTGCCTTTGGCCGCAAAGAATCTCCTGCACCAGCGGCAACCAGCCAAGGCTTTGCCCAAAAAACAAGGCGCTGCAATTTGCAGCGCCCTGACGACTTTTCAACAGCTCGTGAGCCTGCTCAGCAGAGCGAATCTCAGGCCAGTGCCTTCACGCGTGCGGACAGGCGCGAGATTTTCCGGGAAGCGGTGTTTTTGTGATACACACCCTTAGTGACGCCGCGCATCAGTTCGGGCTGAGCAGCGCGCAGAGCTGCGGTTGCAGCTTCTTTGTCGCCGGAAGCGATGGCTTCTTCAACTTTACGCAGGAAGGTGCGGATGCGCGAACGACGGGCTTTGTTAACGGCAAAGCGCTTTTCGTTCTGACGTGCGCGCTTCTTGGCCTGGGGCGAATTTGCCATGATGTCTGACCTTATCTCGGGTTCTGTTTCAATCGGACGCAATGCCAGCCAAACCCGGGTCGGAACACCGGTGTGATTCTAGCCTGAGCGGGCTGCACGCGCATGTATGAGGGCGGCGTTTATCCAACTCTGTGCAGAATTGCAAGGGCACCGGCCCGGAATGCAAGACGGCGGGCCATCCAGCCCGCCGCTCTATGGGTTCGTCTGGCGCTTACTTGTCGCGGAACTGCGCTTCGCGCTTCTCCAGGAAGGCCGCCATGCCTTCTTTCTGGTCTTCGGTGGCAAACATCGAGTGGAACACCCGGCGCTCGAACAAGAGGCCTTCATTCAGGGGCAGCTCGTAGGAGCGGTTCACCGCTTCCTTGACGGCCATCGCTGTCAGCAGCGATTTCTCGGCGATCTTCTGCGCTGCGGCAGTCGCTTCCTCAATCAGCTTCTTGGGCGGCACCACGCGCGACACCAGGCCCGCGCGCTCAGCTTCCTCGGCGTTCATAAAGCGGCCGGTCAGGTTCATGTCCATCGACTTGGACTTGCCCACGTACCGGGTCAGACGCTGGGTACCGCCGATACCAGCCACGACACCCAGGTTGATCTCAGGCTGGCCGAACTTAGCGGTTTCCGCGGCGATGATGAAATCGCACAGCATCGCCAGCTCACAGCCGCCGCCCAGCGCATAACCGGCGACCGCCGCGATGATCGGCTTGCGGATAGCCGAGATCCGGTCGTTGGCATCGGCAAACAGGTTGGTGGAAAACACTTCGGTAAAGCTCATCTCCGACATCTCCTTGATGTCGGCACCGGCGGCAAAGGCCTTTTCCGAGCCGGTCAGCACGATGCAGCGCACCTTGTCGCTGGCATCAGCCTCTTCCAGAGCATCGCAGAGCTCGCCAATAAGCTCCTTGTTGAGCGCGTTCATCGCCTCCGGGCGGTTCAGTTTAATGAGGCAAACGTGGTCCTGCACATCGACGTTGATCGTCTCGTAGGCCATGATTTCTCTTTCGGTTGTTCCGTTCAGTCCTGAGTCCTTACCAAAAGGGTCCCTTTGATCAAGCTATCTTTGGCACTTTACACAGTAGAACGTGGAGCGCCCCGATTGGGTGATTCTGGCAATTGACCCTGCGCAACCTTCCCTCCGGCAGGGTTCGCCCTCGCGTCCGTAGGCATCAAAGCTGTGCTGGAAATATCCAAGTTCGCCAGAGGCTTGCCTGAAATCCCTGAGCGACGATCCGCCCGCGCGAATGGCATCCTGAAGCACCTGCCGGATGATCGGCACCAGTGCTGCCACCCGATGCGCGGCAATCTGCCCGGCCTTGCGGCGTGGCGAAATTCCCGCGCGGAACAGGGCTTCGCAGACATAGATGTTACCAAGGCCCGCGATGATTCCCTGATCCAGTAATGCGGATTTCACCGGCGTGTTGCGCCCCTTGAAGGCGGCAACCAGGTGATCCTCGTGGAAGTCATTTCCCAAGGGTTCCGGCCCCAGCACCGCCAGCAGCTTGTGGGATTCGGCGGCGGCAGTCTCCAGCAGATCCATCGCCCCGAACCGGCGCGGGTCGTTAAAGGTGATGCGGGCGCCATTGTCCATGTCCAGCACCACATGGTCATGCTTCTCCGCTTGCGGATGCTCATGCGTGAACTGTCCCAGCGGATCGCCTGACACCGTCATCCGTCCGGACATCCCCAGATGGATCAGCAGCGTCTCGCCGGTATCCAGGTCGGCCAGTATGTATTTAGATCGCCGCCTAAGAGCATTCACCCGCGCACCGGTCAGCCGCTCGGCCATCGCAGGAGGAAACGGCCAGCGCAGGTCCGGGCGGTTCACCTGCGCCCGCGCAATCACCGCCCCCTCCATCGCAGGCGCCAAACCGCGTTTCACCGTCTCGACCTCGGGCAATTCTGGCATTACACCCCTCCTGAACCAACGGGCCGCATTGTGCCTGCCCCACAGCGCCTTATAACAAGGGCGGAATTCAGCAAACGGCAAGCCCTATGAGCAACACCAGCGACAACACCACCCATTTCGGGTTCGAAACCGTCCGCGAGGAAGAAAAGGCCGGCCGCGTGCAGGGGGTCTTCAATTCGGTCGCCTCAAAATATGACATCATGAACGATGTGATGAGCGTCGGCATCCACCGGGTCTGGAAGGACGCGATGATGGACTGGCTGGCACCGCGGCCCGGCCAGCGGCTCTTGGATGTGGCAGGCGGCACCGGCGACATTTCCTTCCGCTTCCTGAAGCGCGCAGGCCATGGCCATTCCACCGTGCTCGACCTCACCCGCCCGATGCTGGAGGAAGGCCGCAAGCGCGCCGAAGCCGAGCAGATGGCCGACAGCCTCGACTGGGTCACCGGCGACGCGATGAAGCTGCCGTTCAAGGACAACACCTTCGACGTCTACACCATCTCCTTCGGCATCCGGAACGTGACCCGGCCGCAGGAGGCCCTGAACGAGGCCTACCGGGTGCTGCGCCCCGGCGGACGGCTGATGGTGCTGGAGTTCTCGCAACTGCCGAACGACGGGCTGCAGAAGCTTTATGATCTCTATTCCTTCAACGTGATCCCGCGGATGGGGCAGATGATTGCGGGGGATTACGACAGCTACCAGTACCTGGTGGAATCGATCCGCAACTTCCCGGATCAGGAAACCTTTCTGGGCATGGTGAAACAGGCAGGGTTCGGGAATGCCAAATACCGCAACCTGTCGATGGGCATCGCTTGCCTGCATTCCGGCTGGAAGATCTGACCCATGCGCGGACCCCATAATATTCTGCGCCTGATCCGCACAGGCGCCACTTTCGAGCGAACCGGCGCCATGCACTCGGTGCTGGAGGCGTTCGAGGCGCCCAAGCCGCTGCGCATTCTGGCCCGCACCCTGGGCTGGCCGTTCAAATGGCTGGGCTACAAGGGCGACCCTGCGATGCCGCCGGAAACCCGAGCGCTGAACGCGCTGGGGCCTGCCTATATCAAATTCGGACAGGTGCTTTCGACGCGGCCCGATGTGGTGGGCAAAGATCTAGCCAACCAGCTGCGGGTGCTGCAGGACAAGCTGCCACCGTTTTCCCGCGCCCAGGCGCTGGCCGAGGTGGAAAAGGAACTGGGCCGTCCCGTCTCCGAGATTTTCTCCGACTTCAGCGACCCGATAGCCGCCGCCTCGATCGCCCAGGTTCACCGTGCAACGCTGGCGGAAACAGGCGAAGAGGTTGCCGTCAAGGTGTTGCGCCCCGGCATCGAGCGTGCCTTCAACCGCGACGTCGATGCCTTCTACTTTGCCGCACGCATCGTCGACCTCTTTGCCCCCGGCGCCCGGCGCCTGAAGCCAATGGATGTGATTGAGCATTTCGACGGCGTGGTGCAGGGCGAACTGGACCTGCGGCTGGAAAGCGCCGCAGCCTCGGAATTCGCCGCCAACACCGCCAAGGACGAAGGCTTCCAGCTGCCGGAGATCCGCTGGGCCTATTCCGCCCGCCGGGTGATGACGATGGGCTGGGCCGACGGTATCCCGCTTGGCGACAACGACGCGCTGGATGCCGCAGGCCACGACCGCAGGCTGCTGGCCAACCGGGTGCTGTCGCTGTTCCTGCGCCATGCGCTGCGCGACGGCTTCTTCCACGCCGACATGCATCAGGGCAACCTTAAGGTCGCCGCCAACGGCGATATCATCGCCTATGACTTCGGCATTATGGGCCACATCGACGAATACACCCGCCGGGTTTATGCCGAGATCCTCTATGGCTTCATCAAACGCGACTACAAGCGCGTGGCCGAGGTGCATTTCGAGGCCGGCTATGTGCCTGCGAACCGCGACGTCGACGAATTCGCGCGGGCCCTTCGCGCCGTGGGAGAGCCGATCTTCGGCATGGATGCCTCGCAAATTTCGATGGGCCGACTGCTGAACTACCTGTTCGAGGTGACCGAACGCTTCGGTATGGAAACCCGCACCGAGCTGATCCTCCTGCAGCGCACCATGGTGGTGGTCGAGGGCGTCGCCCGTTCGCTGGACCCGCATATCAACATCTGGGAAGCGGCCCGGCCGGTGGTTGAGGACTACATCAAGAAATCCATCGGCCCGCGGGCAGTAGCTTCTGACCTGCTGGAAACGGCCAAGGTGATGGCGCGTTTTGGCCCGCGCCTGCCTGCGCTGGTGGAACAAGCGCTCATTGCCCAGGCGGCGCAGAACGGCACCCAGAACCGCAGCGCCAGCAGTTGGGTCGCGCCAGCGGCCTTGGGCGCCGCTAGCGGTGCCGCCTTCTTTGCGGCCGTTGCCCTGCTGATCTAAGTTCCGCCGCCAATAGCTGCACCGCGCTTCTTTCTGGTCAGAATTGCCCAGGACGTGGATTGACCTCAGGCCAAGAGGGGCGGCGCTCCGCCCCCTCTTGGCCGTTCGCGGACGGCTTGTTTTGGCGGGCTTCATTGGCACACCCGCCCAGGCCATGCGGCTCCCGTGTGCGGTTTTCGCAGGCTGACCAGAAGGAAGGCAGCAGGTTTGGACTGACCGCCTCTTCCGTTATCGCAGTTTTGCATGGTTGAGATTGAGCCAGATCGTTGCATCACAAGATCCTGCGGCCAAATGCCTGTTTCTGGTTCCAGCCGCACCAGCATGGGACCAGGCAATGAGACATCCGTGGCAAGTCCTGCTTTTAGGAAACGATGAGCCCACGCAATGCATGAAGCCCGAACAATTTCCGGCGCTTGGCGCGGAATACAAATGTGCAAAAGGCAGGAAGCAGAGCGTCAGTAACCTCGCTACCGCGCCGGGCTCGCTACGCAAGGTGCCGATCACCGCGTCGCAGGCTGGCATGGCCCGTCATGGCAGCGTCACCATCGCGCAGGGCCACGGCACAGCGAAATGTGGCGGCATGCCAGGTTTTGCGACTGAAACCGGCTGCATTAACTTGACGCTAACGCCCCAGATCGTTGAATGGTCCTAGAACGTCTACTCCTAGCCGCGCGACCTGGAGCGGCTGTGCCTGGCCGTGGATGACCCCAGCAAGTTAACCGGGCTCTTTGGCAACCTGCTGCCCCCCACCCTGATTGACAAGTAGGAGAGCGACACTCTGATCCCCCGCATCGGCCCGTGGATACCGGCACTGGGTATCGACGACTACGGGCAATACGTCGATTACTGCCGTTCCAGCGGTGACGCAATCGAAGCACTCCGCCGCGACTTGCTCATTTCTCTCACCCGCTTTTTCCGCCACCCGGAACAAATCCGCACGCTGTACGCGCGACTGGAGAGACCTCTGAGCCCCCTCGGCTTTCGAAAGCCTGCCACAGGGCAGCACCCGAACAAGCCGCCTATGCAAACCTGCCGCTGGCCCGTTCTGTTGTCCTGAATGATAACACCTGCACCCGCAATGGCGATAACATCGAGGTTCTGGACCACATCAGCGACAAAGCGAAATACGAGCCTGCATGCCGAGATCGCTGAACGTCAAGAGGCGCCGAGACCTGCCGCCGCCACTCTTGCAAACTCACCATTGATGCCGAAGCGGGCAAGGCCGCAGGAGTCAGCCAGCCGCCCTGGCGGCAACCCTTCCGGTCACATGATCGACCATGCTAAGGAGATCGGAAAGGTTGACCGGTTTTCGCAGCACCCAGCGGATATTGCGGCTGAGGGTGAACAATTCGCCGCCGGAGAACAGCCGGCTGCCGGTGATACAAACCACCGGGATGTCCGGACGCAGCAGGGCGGCGTAATCAGCCACCGGCAAGGTCAACTCCTCCCCTATCATCAGGTCCAGCACCAGCACGTCGAGCGGCAACTCGGTCAATGCAGAAATGGCCTCGCTGCAGGTGGTGACGGCCGTCACATCATATCCGGCTTCCTGGAACGCCATGCTGAAAGTGAAGCGGACGTCGGCGTCGTCCTCCAGAAGCAAAACTTTGGCTGTCACTTTAGTACCCTGCACCGGCAAAAGCTGCTGCCGGGATCACGCTATTTTGGCGTATTCACGGCCGTTCTCTTAACCCCGTCAGGTGATTTCAGAAGATAATTCTCGAATTCACAGTGAATCGCCAAGCGTTCCAACGGGATAAATTTTTCTACTTAAAGTTGCTCTCCTTGCCTATGCAAACCGCGTTACTTCTTCGTAAAATCAGTGTGGCCCAGGCAGGGGGGCTTGTAAGGAAACCACCCCCTGCCGCGCTTGACCTCAGAGCCGCTCGATCGCCAGGGCAATGCCCTGACCGCCGCCGATGCACATCGTGATCAGCCCCTTCGAGCCACCGGTCCGCTCCAGTTCGTATAGTGTTTTCAATGTGATAATGGCGCCGGTCGCCCCCACAGGATGGCCCAGTGCGATAGCACCGCCGTTGGGGTTCACCTTGGCGGGGTCCAGACCCAGCTCCTTGTTCACGGCCAGCGCCTGCGCGGCGAAGGCTTCGTTGGATTCGATCACGTCGAAATCACCAGCCGACAGACCGGTTTTCGCCAATAGGCTGCGAACCGCAGGAACCGGGCCGATGCCCATCACCTCGGGGCGTACACCGGCATGGGCATAGCCCAGAATCCGCGCCTTGGGCTTCAGTCCGGCTTTCTCTGCCGCGGCAGCGGTGGCCAGCACCATGGCCGCCGCGCCGTCGTTGATTCCGCTGGCATTTCCGGCAGTTACCCGGCCGTCCTTCTGGAACACCGCCCTCAATCCCGCCAGCGCCTCAGGGGTGGTGGCCTTGGGGTGCTCGTCCACTTCAAACGGCACCAGGTAGCGTTTCACCTTCACCTCGACCGGGGTGATCTGGCTCTGGAAATAGCCGGCCTCGATCGCGGCCGCCGCGCGGGTCTGGCTGGTGAGGGCAAATTCATCCATCTGTGCGCGGGTGATGTCATGCTCTTCCGCCACATTCTCTGCCGTCACCCCCATATGACCGGTGCCGAAGGGGCAGTTCAGCGCGCCCAGCATCATGTCGAGCGATTTCACGTCCCCCATCTTCGCGCCCCAGCGGCTTTGCTGGAGGATGTAAGGGCTGCGCGACATGTTCTCGGCGCCGCCGGCCAGCGCAAACTCCGCATCTCCCATTGCAAGCGACTGATAAGATGAGACAATCGCCTGGACGCCCGAGCCGCACAGACGGTTCACGTTCATCGCCGGGACCACATCCGGCACCCCGGCCTGCATCGCGGCAACCCGGCTCAGGTACATGTCGCGCGGCTCGGTGTTGATGATGTGGCCAAAGACCACATGGCCGATTTGGCCGCCCTCGACGCCGGAGCGTTCCAGCGCCGCCTTGGAGACGGTTGTTGCCAGGTCGATCGGCGCAGTGCCCGCCAGCGCGCCGCCAAAAGTGCCGATGGCGGTGCGGGCGCCGTCCAGGATCACGATGTCAGTCATACTCTTTCTCCTCGTCAGATTTGCCCTATCATGCACCCGCAGCATTGATCTGTCTGCCGGTACGTACCGTCACCGCAGCGCAGCGGCACCCTCCGTGCACCCCCTGTACACCCCCTGTGCACCGCCGCGGCGCAGCATCGCCGCTTGCCGGAGCATTTGACAAATCAGCCTCATCGGCGCAGAGAATCCGTCATGACGGAAAACACAGACGATATCCTGACCCTGCTGCCCGCCCGGCTGAAAGAGGCCCGCCGCGCCCAGGGCCTGAGCCTGGAGGCGGTTGCCAACCTGTCGGGCGTCAGCCGTTCGATGGTGAGCCAGATCGAGCGCGGCGAAAGCTCCCCCACCATTGCCACGCTGTGGAACCTGACCCGCGCGTTGCAGGTGGATTTCGCCGGGCTGCTGGAAGCAGGCGACATGCAGGACCGGATCGAAGTGCTGCGCGCTGCGGACGTGCCCAAGATTGAGAACATGGGCCAGGGCTGCCGCATCCGCATCCTGTCGCCGCCGGAAGAAGCCGGCGGGCATGAGGTTTATGACATCCGGTTTGACCGGGACGGGGCGCTGATCAGCCAGCCCCACACCCGCGGCGCGGTGGAGCAGCTGACGGTGCTGGAGGGCGAGATCGCGGTGAGTTCCGGCAATGCCAAGGACCAGCTGCAGTCCGGCGACACCGCCCGGTATGCTGCTGATGTCGCCCATTCGATCACCGCCCCCGAGGGGCCCGCGCGGGTGTTTTTGATCGTGAAGAATGCCTGACTGGGGCTTTTTCCGCGACTAAGTTCAGACAGGACTTGCAAAATCCTTAGCGGGAAACCGTACCAGCTGTTTGGAAGCCTGCATCGGCGGGAAAGCCCCTTATCGGGTCTTTTACGAACAAAGCCCTTGAACGACTCGGGACTACGGCCCATATGTGGTCCGCTTACGTTATTCTTGTCGATCCACTGTCTCCCGCTCTGCGGCGTTTTCAGTCTCTCGATCCAGACCGACTACGCCAGGCTGCCGCACTTCCGCGGGCAGCAATTATTAGGAGACTACGGATATGGCCACTGGCACCGTAAAATGGTTCAACACCACCAAAGGCTTCGGCTTCATCGCACCCGACGGCGGCAGCAAGGATGTGTTCGTGCACATTTCCGCCGTTGAGCGTTCCGGCCTGACCGGCCTGGCGGACAACCAGAAAGTCACCTTCGACATCGAAGCAGGCCGTGACGGCCGCGAGTCGGCGGTGAACCTGCAGCTGGCATAAGCCACGCAGCATTGCAGATCGTAAGCGCGGCCCCTGAAAAGGGGCCGCGTTTTCATTTGGGCTGTCAGCCTTTGTTGTTTTCGTCCCAAAGCTTGGGCTCCCACAGCTCCACCTTGTTGCCCTCAGGGTCCATCATCCAGGCAAAGCGGCCGTTTTCATGGGTTTGCGGCCCTTGCAGGATGGGGATGCCTGCCGCGGTCAGCTGCGCGATCATCCCGTCCATGTCGTCGACGCGGTAATTTATCATGAAGGTGGCGGCGCTGGGGGCAAACCAGGTGCCGTCCGGATCGGCAGTGGCCCAGACGGTGAGGCCGCCGTCCTCTGCCGTGTCGTCCTGCCAGTTGAGAACGGCCCCGCCGAAATCCTCCAGCGCCAGCCCCAGGTGATCCCGGTACCACGCCGCCAGCGCCTTGGCGTCGCCGCGCGCTTTGATGAATACACCGCCAATTCCCGTCACCCTTGCCATGTCTGCAATCCTCCCTGGTTCCGGTGGCAGATAGTCCGGCTTGGCAGAATTTCACCGGCCGCGTCCAGTTTCACGGATATTTTTCCGCAATCCTGAAATCCTGTATTCCGGAAACGTATCCGCTATGATAGACACGCGACTCGAGACACCAAAGGAGTTTGCGCATGTCCACTGCTTTTCTGACCGACATCTCCAACACGCTGGCCCAGATCGAGGCTGAGGGGCTGTACAAGCGCGAGCGAATGATCACCTCCCCGCAGGGGGGCGAGATCACCGTTCAGAATGGTGCTGGCGGCAACCGTCAGGTTATCAACCTGTGCGCCAACAACTATCTGGGTCTGGCCGACCACCCTGCCCTGATCAAGGCCGCCAAGGACGCGATGGAGCCGAAAGGGTTCGGCATGGCCTCGGTCCGGTTCATCTGCGGTACCCAGGACATTCACCGGGAGCTGGAAAGCCGCCTGGCGAAGTTCCTCGGCAAGGATGACGCGATCCTGTTTGCCGCCTGTTTCGACGCCAACGGCGGGTTGTTTGAGCCGCTCTTGGGGCCGGAGGATGCGATCATCTCGGACAGCCTGAACCATGCCTCGATCATCGACGGCATCCGGCTGTGCAAGGCCAAACGCTACCGTTACCTGAACAGCGACATGAACGACCTGGAGGCCTGGCTGAAGCAGGCGCGCGAGGACGGCGCGCGGCATATCATGATCGCCACGGACGGCGTGTTCTCAATGGACGGCTATCTGGCGAAGCTGCCGGAGATCCGGGCGTTGGCGGACAAATATGATGCCATCGTCATGGTGGATGACTGCCACGCCACCGGCTTTATGGGCGCGACGGGTGCGGGCACGCCGGAGCATTTCGGGGTGGACGTGGATATCGTCACAGGGACATTGGGCAAAGCACTTGGGGGGGCCATCGGCGGTTATATCGCCGGGCCGCAGCCAGTGATCGACCTGCTGCGGCAGCGGGCGCGGCCCTATTTGTTCTCCAATTCGCTGCCGCCATCGATTGTTGCTGCCGGGCTGGAGGCGATCCGGCTAGTGGAGAAAGGGGACGATCTGCGGGCGCAGTTGTTCGAAAATGCGAAATATTGGCGTGCGGGGCTGGAAAAGCTGGGCTTTGACTTGCTGCCGGGTGAGCATCCGATCATCCCGGTGATGCTGGGCGAAGCGCAGCTGGCGCAGGATATGGCGGCAAAACTGTTTGACGAGGGCGTCTATGTCTCCGGCTTCTTCTTCCCGGTGGTGCCGCGCGGCCAGGCGCGGATCCGGACACAGATGAATGCGGCGCTGACGCGAGAGGAGCTGGACCGGGCGCTGGCGGCCTTTGGCAAGGTGGGCAGGGAACTGGGGGTGATCTGATGAACCGTCCGAACACGATGAAGGCGCTGGAGAAGAGCCGCCCCGAGGAAGGCCTGTGGATGGTGCAGGCGCCGGTGCCGGAGATCGGCCCGGACGAGGTGCTGATCAAGGTGAAGAAGACCGGCATCTGCGGTACTGACATCCATATCTGGAACTGGGACGAATGGGCCGCCCACACCGTGCCGGTGCCGATGATCACCGGGCACGAGTTTGCGGGCGAGATTGTCGAGATCGGGCGTAATGTCACCGATCTGGCGGTGGGCCAGCGCTGTTCCGGCGAGGGGCATCTGATCAAGACGGATTCGCGCCAGAGCCGTGCCGGCAAGTTCCACCTGGACCCCGGCACCCGCGGCATCGGGGTGAATGAGCAGGGCGCCTTTGCCCAGTATCTGAAGCTGCCGGCTTTCAACGTGGTGCCGCTGCCGGATGATATTCCGGACGAGATCGGCGCCATTCTCGACCCGCTGGGCAATGCGGTGCACACGGCGCTGAGCTTTGATCTTTTGGGGGAGGATGTGCTGATCACCGGGGCCGGCCCGATTGGCATTATGGCGGCGGCGGTGGCGAAACATGCCGGCGCGCGGCATGTGGTAATCACCGACATCAACCCGGACCGTTTGACGCTGGCCGCGCATGTGGTGCCGGCGGTGCGCACGGTGGATGTGTCCAAGGAAGAGCTGCAGGATGTGATTCAAGAGCTGGGCATGAAGCAGGGCTTTGACGTCGGGCTGGAGATGTCCGGCAGCCAGGCGGCGCTGGATCAGATGGTGGAGGCGCTGGTGATGGGCGGCAAGATTGCCCTCTTGGGCATTCCGCCGGGGAAATCTCCGGTCGATTGGTCACGCATTGTGTTCAAGGCGATCACCATCAAAGGCGTCTACGGGCGCGAGATGTTCGAGACCTGGTACAAGATGATCGCCATGCTGCAGAACGGCCTGGATGTGAGCCGGGTGATCACCCACCGGTTTGGAGTGGATGATTTTGCCGCAGGGTTTGCGGCGATGAAATCCGGGTCCAGCGGCAAGGTTGTGCTGAACTGGACATGAGGGCTGTTTGAGGGGGCTTTGCCCCCTCAGCCTTGCGGCCTCACCCCCAGGGTATTTTCAGCCAGATGAACAGGGGAAGAGTCAGGGTGTCAGTGGCTGGCGGCCCGCGTCTGTCAGCAGCCAGCAGTCGCTGCCCTCGAACACCGCAGCGGTGAGCGGGCGGCCATAGCCGGCGCCGCTGTCGAGATTGACGCGGTTGCCATAGTGGCTGGGCTTCTCCACTGGTGTGTGGCCATGCACGACCAGCTTCGGATGGGGGCCGGTGTGGTCGTGGAACGGCTGCCGGATCCAGACCAGGTCGTCCTCATGCTGCTGGGCAAGAGGCACTCCGGGACGTATCCCGGCGTGCACAAAGGCTAGCTCCGGCGTCTCGTGCAGAGCAGGAAGGCTGCGCAGGAATTCGGCGTGCCGCGCCGGAATCACTTCCTTGGTCCGGGCGTGCAGATCGTCGAGCCGGGTGCGGTCTTCGAATGTCAGCCCGTAGCTGGCCAACGTCTCAACTCCGCCGATCCGCTCATGCAGCCAATGGTAACCGATCAGCAGATGCGGGTCGTGGCGGGGTGTCTCCTCCAGGAACCATTCAAACATCCGGTCGTGGTTGCCCTTGAGACAGATCCAGTCCCTGCCCTGTTCCTGGCCGGCAATCAGCCGGTCGATCACCCCGCGGCTGTCGGGGCCGCGGTCCGTGTAATCGCCGAGAAAGACGATGCGGGCGCCCGGGCCGCCGTCGGCCTCGATCAAGGCCAGCGTTTGTTCCAGCATCTCCAGCTGGCCGTGGATGTCGCCGATGGCGTAAAGGGGGGCGGTCATGGCGGCTCCTTGCTGCGGGGTGTGGCGGATTGATGGCGTATTGCGGCGGCAGGCTCAACCCCGGGAAAACAGGCGGGCGGCTGGCAATCCGGCACTGGCGCTGCATGTTATCGGGCAAGACACTTGCAGACAGTCAGAGCCGGGAGGGTTGGTCATGGTCGGAGTTGCGCGGTGGTTCATGCTGGCGGCGGTGGTTTCGGCGCTTGGCGGCATGGTCTGGGGCATCCAGATGTCGGCGAGCCAGGACCACCTGCTGTCGCCGGCGCATGGGCATCTGAACCTGCTGGGCTGGGTCAGCTGTTCGATCTATGCGTTTTATTACCACCTGCTGCCGGCGGCAGCCGGTGGCGTGCTGCCGCGGCTGCATCTGGCAACGGCATCGCTGGCGCTGGTGCTGCTTGTGCCGGGCATTCCGCTGGCCATCCAGGAGCGCGGTGAGACGATGGCGCAGGCGGGATCGGTAGCGGCACTGCTGTCGATGCTGCTCTTTGCCGCGGTTGTGCTGCGGCACCGGCCCGAAAGGGCGTTGTTAGCGCGTCGGAAGGGGCATTGAAAAAGCCCCCGCGGCAGTGGCGGGGGCTTCTGCGGTCTTAAGCCAGCATCGTCAGACGACGTCGAACTCCAGCGGCTTGATCTGGTTGAACAGGCCGGTTTCGGCAAGCTTGGCGCGGATCTCAGCCGGGACGGGCTCATCCACGTAGAGCAGCGCAATGGCCTCACCGCCGGCCTCGGAGCGGCCCAGGGTGAAGTTGGCGATGTTGACGCCATTGTCGCCCAGAGTGTGGCCCAGGGTGCCGATGATACCGGGCACGTCCTCGTTGGTGGTGTAGAGCATATGCGCTCCCACATCCGCCTCGATGTTGATGCCCTTGATCTGGATGAACCGCGGCTTGCCGTCGGAGAACACGGTGCCCGCCACAGAGCGCTCGCGCTTGGAGGTGACCGCGGTCACCTTGATGTAGCCGTCAAAGGCGCCGGACTTGTCCTGGTTGGTGGTGGAGATCTGGACACCGCGCTCCTTGGCGACCACCGGGGCGGAGACCAGGTTCACCTCGGGGTTGGAACGTTTCATGATGCCCGCGATGACCGCGCAGTTCAGCGCGTCCAGGTTCATGCCCGCCGCGACGCCGTCATAGAGGATGTTGATCGCCTTGATCGGTTCATCGGTCATCTGGCCGACGAAGCTGCCGAGGTGGTCGGCCAGCTTGATCCAGGGGCCCATGACCTTGGCTTCCTCGGCGGTGACGCTCGGCATGTTGAGCGCGTTTTCAACGGCGCCGGTCAGCAGGTAGTTGGACATCTGCTCGGCCACCTGAAGGGCGACGTTTTCCTGCGCCTCGGTGGTGGCGGCGCCCAGGTGCGGGGTGCAGACCACGTTGGGCAGGCCGAACAGCGCGTTTTCCTTGGCCGGCTCCTCCGAGAACACGTCAAAGGCGGCGCCTGCCGCATGGCCGGAGGTCAGCAGCTCCGCCAGCGCTGCCTCATCCACCAGGCCGCCGCGGGCGCAGTTGATGATGCGCACGCCCTTCTTGGTCTTCTCCAGGTTTTCCTTAGAGAGGATGTTGCGGGTCTGGTCGGTCAGCGGCACATGCAGGGTGATGAAGTCGGCGCGCGCCAGCAGCTCATCCAGCTCCACCTTTTCGACGCCCATCTTGTCGGCCTTTTCGGTGCTCAGGTAGGGGTCATAAGCAACCACCTTCATTTTGAGGCCGCGGGCGCGGTCGCAGACGATGCCACCGATGTTGCCGGCGCCGATCACACCCAGGGTCTTGGCGGTCAGCTCAACCCCCATGAACTTGGACTTTTCCCATTTGCCGGCATGAGTGGAGGCGGAGGCCTCCGGCAGCTGGCGGGCAACCGCGAACATCATGGCGATGGCGTGTTCGGCGGTGGTGATCATGTTGCCGAAGGGGGTGTTCATCACAATGACGCCGCGCTTGGAGGCAGCTTCTTTGTCGATGTTGTCGGTGCCGATGCCGGCGCGGCCGATCACCTTGAGGTTATCGGCGTTCTCCAGGATCTTTTCCGTCACCTTGGTGGCGGAGCGGATGGCGAGGCCGTCGTACTGGCCGATGATTTCAGCCAGTTTTTCCTTGTCCTTGCCCACGTCGGGCAGGAAGTCGACGTCAATGCCGCGGTCGCGGAAGATCTGGACGGCGGCCTCGGACAGTTTGTCGGAGATGAGTACTTTGGGAGCCATGTGTGTGGTCCTTTATGCGGGGGCCGGTATGGCCGGATGTTGATACAGTTCCCCCGAAGAGATGAGGATCGCGCCCGGTCCGGGGGTGGGGGCGCAATCGCCCCCGCCCTGGGGGGGCGGGTCGGGGGCGATCCGGGGCTAGCGCCCCGGCAAGTCCATTCTTCAGGCCGCTTCGGTTTGCGCGGCAATCTCGGCCTCAAAGGCCCATTTGATCCAAGGCATCAGGGCTGCCACGTCGGCGGCCTCAACCGTGCCGCCGCACCAGATGCGCAGGCCCGGAGGCGCGTCGCGGTAGGCACCGATGTCATAGGCCACGCCTTCGTTTTCCAGACGCTTGGCCACAGCCTTGGCAAAGGCGGCGCCGTCCTGGATGCGCTCGTCGGTGAACTTGAGGCAGACCGAAGTGTTGGAGCGGTATTCCGGCTGTTCCGCAAGGAAGGCGATCCAGGGGTTGTCCTGCACAAAGCTTTGCACCGCGGCCAGGTTGGCATAGGCGCGTTCGCGCAGACCTTCCATACCGCCGATGGACCGCGCCCAGTCGAGCGCCAGAAGGTAATCCTCCACCGCCAGCATCGAGGGCGTGTTGATGGTGGCGCCCTGGAAAATGCCGTCGATCAGCTTGCCGCCTTTGGTCAGGCGGAAGATCTTGGGCAGCGGCCAGGCGGGGGTGTAGCTTTCCAGCCGTTCCACCGCGCGGGGGCTGAGGATGATCATTCCGTGCGCCGCTTCGCCGCCCAGCACCTTCTGCCAGGAGAAGGTGGTCACATCCAGTTTGTCCCAGGGCAGGTGCTGCGCAAAGGCCGCAGAGGTCGCGTCGCAGATGGTGAGGCCTTCGCGGTCCGCCGGGATCCAGTCGCCGTTGGGAACGCGCACGCCGGAGGTGGTGCCGTTCCAGGTGAAGACAACGTCATTGGTGAAGTCGACAGAGCCGAGGTCGACGATCTGGCCGTAGTCGGCGGTTTTGACGGTGGCGTCCAGCTTGAGCTGTTTCACAACGTCGGTGACCCAGCCGGAACCGAAGCTTTCCCAGGCCAGCATCTCAGTGCCGCGGGCGCCAAGCAGGTTCCACATCGCCATTTCAACCGCGCCGGTGTCGGAGGCGGGCACGATGCCGATTTTATAGCCTGCGGGAATATTCAGGATCTCCCGGGTGCCTTCAATCGCCGCCTTCAGCTTCTCCTTGCCAACGGCAGCGCGGTGCGAGCGGCCCAGCGGCGCGCCGGACAGTTTTGACAGATCAAAGACGGGAGGTTTGGCGCAAGGGCCCGAAGAAAAACGCGGATTGGCCGGCCGCGATGCCGGTTGTGCAATAGCCATCAATGCTACCCTTCCAGATAAGCGCCCCTCGTTGGGGAGGGGTGTCCCGGGTACAGAGCTAGGCTGCTGCAGCGCGGCATGCAACAAATATTTCAACAGAATGCGGCTGTTGGTGCATTTTTTGCGACATGATTTTCCACCATCGGAAACAGCCGCCCTGAAACGGCGAAAAGGACCGCTCCTTATGACGGCCTCTGTTTTGAACGGCTTTTTGCCGTCTGGCCGATGCCCCGGCGGCCCGTTATGACAAGGGGTATCCAAAGGAAACGGAGCCCGCCGATGTTTGTTGCCAGCCTGCTTTGCAATCCCGCCAGCCCGGTGCTGGAGCCCGCCTTGCCCGAATCGCTGCGCAATGCCTGGGGCGGCGGCGAGGCCATCTGGCTGGCGCCGGGTGTGGCGGCCGAGTTTGCGCTGGAGCAGATGCCGGACAACCGCTGGCCGGTCTGGGAAGATCTGCAGCAGATGGGTGTGGACCTGGTGATCCAGCCGGTGAAAGGCCGGAAGAAGAAGATGCTTCTGGCCGACATGGACTCGACCATGATCCAGCAGGAGTGCATCGACGAACTGGCCGAGGAGGCCGGCGTCGGCGCGCGGGTCAAGGAGATCACCGCCCGGGCGATGAACGGCGAGTTGGATTTCGAGGGCGCGCTGATCGAGCGGGTCGGCCTGCTGCAGGGGCTGCCGGAGACGGTGATCACCAAGGTTCTGGAGGAGCGCATCACCCTGATGCCCGGCGGCAAGCAGCTGCTGTCGGTGATGAAGGCAAATGACGCCTATGCGGCTCTGGTCTCGGGCGGGTTCACGGCGTTTACCGCACGCGTCGCGGCGGAGCTGGGTTTTGACGAGAACCGGGCCAACACTCTGCTGGCGGAAGGCGGCAGGCTGACCGGTGAAGCGGCGCGGCCGATCCTGGGCCGCGAGGCCAAGGTGGAGGCGCTGGAGCAGATCACGGCCCGGCTGGGGATCACTGAGGCGGATGTGATTGCGGTGGGCGACGGCGCCAACGATCTGGGGATGCTGAAACGCGCAGGCGCCGGTGTTGCGCTGCACGCCAAGCCCTCGGTTGCGGCGGAATGCGATATCCGGATCAACCACGGCGACCTGACGGCGCTGCTGTATATCCAGGGTTATTCCCAGGACGATTTTCAAGGCTGAGACCGCTC